>JARJMV020000158.1 GCA_029335935.2 bacterium | reverse complement strand
CCCTCGCCGTTCGTGCGTCCGCAAATACTCTCCGAGGTCGCCCAGAACGGCGGGCGAATCGCGCTCTACCATCTCGCGGGCTTCACGGGCGACCCGCAACCTCAAGTCGCGTTCAACTATATTCGCCTGGAGAACATTCGCCTTGCCAGCGGACGGGAAGGCGATGTGGACGGCAGCGGCTGCGTGGACGATGCCGACCTGTTGACCGTGCTGTTCAACTTCGGCAACACGGGCGAGGGACACGCAGCAGATGTCAACTACGATTGCGTCGTCGATGACGCCGATCTTTTGAGCGTGCTGTTCAACTTTGGGAACGGCTGCTAAACTTTGCCCGCCCTCGGTTTAGGGGGCAGGCAAGAAGACACACCAGAGGAGGTGGATCCGATGAAGCATCTGAAGCATCGCGACGGCTTTACGCTGATTGAACTGTTGGTCGTGATTGCGATTATCGCTATCTTGGCAGCGATACTCTTCCCTGTGTTCGCGCAGGCGCGCGAAAGCGCCCGCAAGACCACCTGCACCAGCAACATGAAGCAGATTGGGCTTGCGATAACCATGTATATCGGCGATTATGACGAGAAGTTCTTCATCCAGCCATGGCCTGGTGGCTGTCCCACGAACGAGACGGGCTACTTCCAGCATAACCCTGCGCACCCACGCCAGCATTGGGCGACCTTGGTGCATCCCTACATCCGCAACGCGGGGATTTTCGACTGCCCCAGCTACGAAGGCGAATGGTACTACGCTTCTTACGCCTTGTGGGAGTGCGGACGCGGACGCCCTGCGGACCCACGCCAGTGGATTGTGCCTAAGGTGGAGTATGGGTTGAACCAGATCCTGATCAACCGCACCCAGTCGCTCAGTCCCGTGTCGCTGGCGCAGCTCCAGCGTCCAGCGGAGATTGCGGTCGTAATGGACAACAACTACATCTACAGCGAATACACCTGCTTGCGCGGTCCGGCGAACCCGAGCGCCTTTATGAAGTATGTGCCTTACGACCGCGAAAGGCCCTGGGTGCAGGGGATTGTGCGCCACCAAGAGGGGCTGGTGTTCACCTATGCGGATGGGCACGCGAAGTGGGCGCGCCGTTCGCAGCGCGGCGCTCCCGATTTCGAGTGGCGTGGCGCCAACTTCTCGCACTACTACCCCGTGCTGCTGGGCGATGTAGAGTTCGCTACGGGCACGGAATGCGCCAGCACCTAAGACTTCGGACTCTAAGGAGGCGTCTATGCGTGCGGAGAGACCCCAGCCCTTGGTTTGGGGCGTCGTGGCGATTGTAGTTCTGCTGGCAGGCTTTCTGTTGTATCGCGCGTGGACTGGCGGGCAGCACACCTACGGCGAGAGTGTGCCCAAGCCCGCTCCCGGCCTGCCCGGCGGACAGATGCCCGGCGCACCTGGAGGTAGCCCGTCGGGCGTAGCACCTCCCACAGGGCAATGATTGCATCGCCGCAACGGCACACGAAACAAGTCAGCGCACCCCCTCAGGCGTCCTCATGGCGCCTGCGGGCGCGTGCCCCCATCACCGCCACACTCCTGAGCATCCCGAACGCCTACTGGATCGTGCAGATAGAGAAGGTGCGCGATGGACCCTACCCCACGACCATCTCGCTGCTGATGAACGCGCTCCTGTGGCTCACGCTGCTACTTGTGGCTAACGCGCTTCTGGGGCGGCTGCGCCCGCGCTGGCGCTTCACACCGCCCGAACTGCTCCTCATCTACACAATGCTGAGTGTCGCCAGCGCGATGGCAGGGCACGACTTTACCCCCGTGCTGGTGCAAATGATAGCGCACCCGACCTACTATGTGCGCGAAGGCGTGCTTCCCCCAAGCGTATCGGACGCGCTGCCCAGCGCCCTAATCGTGCAGGACTACGAGGCGCTGCGCCCCTACTTCATCGGCAACTCCACCCTGTATCGGTGGGAGCATCTCGCCGCATGGCTGGCGCCCGTCGCGGTGTGGCTCGTCTTTATCGCGCTTCTGTGGTGGACGATGCTCTGTCTGGTGTCGTTGGTGCGGCGGCAGTGGATGGACTCCGAGCGGTTGGCGTTCCCGCTGGTGGAGCTGCCCCTGCAGATGGTTGCCCCAACGGGCGCACTGTGGCGTACCCGACTGTTCTGGAGTGGGTTCGCCGTGGCTGGCGGGATTAACCTCCTCAACGGGCTTCACTACTGGTTCCCGTCCATCCCAGAGATTCCCGTCAAGCACCAAGATATCGCGATTTACTTCCCCGACCGCCCTTGGAACGCGGTCGGCTGGCTTCCCATCTCATTTTATCCGTTCGTGATGGGTATCGCATACCTGATGCCGACCGATTTGGCGTTCTCGATCTGGTTTTTCTATCTGTTTTGGAAGGCGCAGCTGGTACTGACAGCGTGGATGGGTTGGGACATCACTCCAGAGTTCCCCTACATTCGGGAGCAGGGGATTGGCGCGTATTTGGGGATTGGGCTGTTTCTGCTGATGGGGAGTCGCGGGCTGGTTCAGCAGTTGGTGCGCCATCTCCGCGACCCTGCGC
>JARJMV020000152.1 GCA_029335935.2 bacterium | reverse complement strand
GAACAAAGATGTCATCCAGTCGCAGAACCAGACCAATATCATGCTGCAGTCCATCTCGCGTGCGGAGGTGCAGCTCTACGATGCTGAGGTGGCGCGTCAGTCGGCATCGGCCCGCTTGGCAAGACTTACCCAGCAGCTGCGCCAAGAGGAGCGACGCCCCGGCGGCGGTGAGTACCGCCAACTAAGCAAAGTCGTGCGCAACAACCCCATCCTTCAACAGGTCCAGTCGGAGTTAGCCCGCGCCCAAAACGACCTCCAAGCACAGATTGCCCAAGGGCGCGGCGACAACCACCCCGAAGTGCTGCGCATCAAGGGGCGCATCGAGGAACTGGAGAAACAAATCGGCGAGCAGCAGGCGATGATCCTCGACGCCGAGACCACTGGGCTGAACAATCTCTACGAGACGCTCAAACGCGACTACCTGCAGGCGATGGTGGAGACCCAAGTCGCCGAAAAGCGCGTGAACGAGCTGCGCAATCAACTCGCTGAAATGCGCTCACGACTGGACGGTCTGCCCGAAAAACAACGCACCGCCGATGAACTGACGCTCAAGGTGCAGCTCGCCGAGGGCAAAGTGCGCCTGCTCAAACAGAAACTCGATGAAGCACTTACCCGTGAGAGTGAGCTGCAAACCGCAGGTTTCGTGAAGATTATCGACGGTCCGGGCGCACGCCCCGTCGAGAAAAACCTTCCGCTGCGCGTTGCGCTTGCCTTCGCCCTGAGCCTGATCCTTTCCACAGGATTGGTGCTGCTGCTGGGTCAGGTCGATCAGGGCATCTACACGCCCACTCAAGCGGAGGCGCTGTTCGGCGCGCCGGTGGTGGCTGCGCTGCCGCGCATGACCCGTGCCCTGCTCTCACGCGACCGCGCCGAGCAGTCGCCGCTGAGCGCGTCCTACCAACTGCTCTCCACCAGCCTGATGGAGGCGAACGGACGGTTGAACGGTCCTACCGTCGCCATCACGGGCGCCGACCCCGATGTGGGGCGCACCACCGTCGCCTATAACCTCGCGCTGACCCTCGCCCGCGACGGAGCGCGCGTGGTGCTTATCGACGGCGATATGCGCAACCCGCAACTCCACCGACTCGTGCGCGCCGACGCCAGCCATCCGGGCTTGAGCGACATCCTCACCGGGAGAGCCACACTGGAGCAGTCAGTTCAACAGACCCCTGTCGAGGGGCTGGTGTTCATCGGCGCGGGCGCACCGCCTGAGAACCCTGTGCGCCTGCTCCGCTCACCCGAAATGCAACAACTGTTGGACACGCTCAAAAAAGTAGCGGACTTCATCATCATCGACACGCCGTCGGGCGCGACCTTCGCCGATAGCACCGTGATTGGCTTGGCAGCAGGCAACGTGCTGATCGTTCACGCTGCTGGGCAGGGCATGACCGACGCCACCCGCGAAACGCTCGCACGCCTCAAGCAGCACAACGCGAACATCGTGGGCGTCGTGCTGAACAAGGTGCGCCTCGACGACAGCACGGTCTACCGCCACTTCCAGAAGGGCTATCAGCGGGCGATTGCTGGGCGCAACGGCGCTGCGGAACGCGCCGCGCTCCCCGCCGCGAGCCGCCGCGTGGACGACTCGGAACCCGAACAGACCACGCCACGCGACTAAATTACGCTGGGGGCGCAAATATGCGCCCCCATTTGAAAGGAGCCTAATCATGGCAAGCCGATCGAGTACGACGACCTTAGAACCGACGGCGGGCAGAAACGCCACGCGCCCGCGCGCGCCTGAATGCTCGCCATTCGCAGAATACATCCCCGAAGTCAAAGTCCCCCACGCCTTCTGGAAACGGCTCATCGATATCGTCGGCTCAGCCGTCGTGCTTATTCTGCTCTCGCCCCTCATGCTTCTTATCGCACTCCTGATTCGGCTCGAATCGCCCGGTCCCATCCTCTTCCGACAGATTCGGCTCGGACGCTACGGCAAGCCGTTCATCATGTATAAGTTCCGCTCGATGCGCTGCAACGCGCAGGAACTCCAGCCCCTGATTATGCACATGAACGAGAAGCAGGGCGGCGCCTTCAAAATCAAAGACGACCCGCGCATGACGCGCGTCGGCAGATTCATCCGTAAATACAGCCTCGATGAGCTGCCCCAACTCTTTAATGTGCTGAAGGGCGACCTGAGCCTCGTCGGCCCCCGCGCGATGGCGCCCTACGATGTGAACCGCTTCGATAATATCGAGTACTCCACGCGCTTCGCTGTGCCGGAGGGCTGCACAGGGCTGTGGCAAGTGAGCGGACGCAGCAACCTCACCTTCGACGAGTGGATGCGGCTCGATATCTATTATGTGGAAAACATCTCGTTGGGGCTGGACATCAAAATCCTGCTCCGCACGATTCCCGCGATTCTAAAGGGCGATGGCGCGTACTGATCGGCGGTTTTTAGTGACAGGGGGCGCGGGCTTCATCGGCTCGCATCTGACGCGGTTTCTACTGCAGCACGGGCGCGTGCGCGTGTTGGACGACCTCTCCACAGGTAGTTTAGACAACCTGCACGAGGTGCTGGATGCCATCGAGTTCGTGCGCGGTAGCGTCGCCGACCCCGACGCAGTGAACGAGGCGGTGGACGGTTGCGCGATAGTGTTCCACCTCGCGGCGCAGGTGTCGGTGCCGCTGTCGATGGAGCTGCCCACCGAGACTTTCGCGGTGAATGTGTACGGCACGCAGTTGCTGCTGGAGGCGGCGCGTCGGGCGGGCTGCGAGCGGTTCGTGTTCGCCTCATCGGCGGCAGTGTATGGCGACTCGCCGCGCCTGCCCAAGCGCGAGGGCATGCGCCCTGCACCCATCTCACCCTATGGCTGGAGCAAACACTACGGCGAACGGCTCTGCCACGACTACTGGCGCGTGTTCGGCGTGCCCACCGTCTGTTTCCGGTTCTTTAATGTCTACGGTCCGCGTCAGAACCCGCGCTCGCAGTACGCTGCCGTCGTGCCACGCTGGATCACCGCCGCGCTGACCGACCGCAAGCCGATTCTCTTCGGCGACGGCAAGCAGGTGCGCGATTTTATCTATATCGAAGACCTGATTCAGGGCATCTGGCTGGGCGCGACGCACCCTGAAGCGGTGGGCCAAGTGTTCAACCTCGCCAGCGGCGCGCGCTACACACTATTAGAACTGCTGCAGGCGATTGAGCAGGCGGTGGGCTACCCACTCCAACCAGAGTATCAGCCCCCGCGTGCCGGCGATATCCGCCGCTCCTACGCCGACATCGGCTTGATTCAGCGCACGCTGGGCTACCAGCCGCGCTACTCGCTGCAGGAAGGTATCCGCCAAACAGTGGAAGCATACCGTAAGGAGAGGGTGCTGGTATGAGCCAAGCGCATACAACGGTGAACCCGATCAGTGTCGGCGTCGTGCTCGTGCAGGCGATGCGCCCCCACCAGTGGATTAAGAACCTGCTGGTGTTCGCTGCGCTGCTGTTCACAGCGCAGTTCACCAATCCGACGCTGCTCTGGCAAACCGTTTTGGGCTTCTTCGCGCTCTGTTTCACAGCGAGTAGCGTCTACCTGGTGAACGATATTCTCGATCGCGAGCGCGACCGCCATCACCCCAAGAAACAGCACCGCCCGATAGCGTCAGGCAGGTTGCCTGTGCCGATTGCGTGGTTGGGCGCGGCGGCGGCGCTCGCGCTGGGGCTGGGACTGGCGTTCTGGCTGCGCATTCCTTTCGGCGTGGTTGTGTTGGTGTACGCCCTGCTAAGCACCCTCTACACCTTCTACCTGAAGCACATACCCCTGCTCGATGTGGTGATTATTGCGTTGGGGGTTCCGCTCCGCGCGGTGTCGGGCGCGGTGCTGATCGATGTGTCTATCTCGCCGTGGCTGATTATCTGTACCTTCTTCCTCGCGCTGTTTCTGGGCTTTGCGAAGCGTCGGCATGAGTTGGTGTCGCTGGGCGAGAGCGCGGCGTC
>JARJMV020000115.1 GCA_029335935.2 bacterium | reverse complement strand
GAACAGTTCCGCCATCGTGAGCGCGTTGCGCTCATCGACGGCTTTGAACTCGTTATTGGCGACGCGGCGCAGGGTGTCGTTCGCCATCAGGCGTGCGAGCGTCAGACGCTGGATGTTGCTGAGGAAATCGCGCACGGGCGCATCGGCTGGAATGGAGCCGCCGCTTCCGTAGGGGTTGGGACCCAGCTTCAGATATAGCCCTTTCGGGAAGTTGAACGCGCTCTCAGAGAAGATGTAGGTCGCCAGCAGTTGGAGGGCGCGGCGTTGCTTTTCCGCGCTCACAGGCTCCAGCGGCGGCTGCGCGTTCGGATCGGAGGCGAAGTTGCGCCGAATCTGCAACGCGCCCACATACCGACACAGTTGTGTCGCCGCGCGGCTGAAACTCGCCAGCGTGCCGAAAAAGTAGCGCGTGAAATCATAGTAACTCTCGCCTGAAGCGGGAACACGCGAGGGCAGCACTTCCAACAGCTCGTGCGTGTCCTTAATCACCAGTTCCCAGTATTCCAACGGCTCCTTGCTCAGGTCGAAGCGCGTCACATACGGATCGAATCGGTCGGCGTAGTCGTCGGTCTCGTATGCCAGTCCTGGCTCCGTATTGCGCTGCGCGATTTCGAGCAGATGCGGTCGCTCGGCTTCGGGCGTGTTCGCCTCAGGAAAGACGCGGTAGCCATATTCAATCGCCCAGTAGTCATAGGGGCCGATGGTCGGGTTCCAATACACGGTGTTGGGGGCATGCAGTGCCATCTGGTTGAATGGGTCGTACTCCATCACGCTGGCGACAGTTCCGCGTTGGCGGACGCGCTCGCCGTCTTTGAGTTCTTCGAGCGTGTTTTGACGGCTCGCGACAAAGTTGTGGCGCAGTCCCAAGATGTGTCCCATCTCATGCATCGTGACGGACTTGATGTAGTCTTTCACGAACTGCTCTTCGGAGATTTTGGTCGCGCCTCGCTTGCCTGCGAGCAGCTCCATCATCACGAAGCCCTGCCACGCGCGTTGCAGGGTATCTTGCGCGAAGGTGCAGGCGTGCGGCGAGTTGTGGTCGTGGTGGTCGCAGCAGTGCTGTTCGCGCTGCTCGGCTTCTTTGAACGCCGCCAGCGGGTCGATCTCGCGCACGAACTGCACGCGCGTAAAGCGCGCCATGTTGCCGTCGATGGTGATGCTCGCGTTCAGGATCTGCCCTGTGAGCGGGTTGGCGCGGAAGAGCGCGACGGCATAGCCGTTGCTGGGCGAAGTGACCCAGCGCACCACATTGTAGCGCATATCCGCGTGATCCCAGTCGGCGTCATCGGGCATCTGCTTGACCACAATCGCGTCCTTGAAGCCTATCTTCTCGAACGCTTTGTTCCATTCCAGAATACCGTCGCGGATGGCGTCGCGATACTCATAGGGCACGGCGTTATCGATCCAGAACACGATGGGCTCTTTCGGGGGCGAGAGTTCGGCGTTCGGGTCAGCTTTCTCCAGATGCCAGCGCAGGATGTAGCGGCGCGTCTGATCTTCCTGCTCGCGTGTGAAGTCCTCGTAAGCCGTGATGAAGTAGCCGATGCGCGGGTCGTAGAAGCGCGGCGTATAACCGTTGTTCAT
Organism: bacterium; assembly: GCA_029335935.2. GTDB lineage: Bacteria > Armatimonadota > Fimbriimonadia > Fimbriimonadales > GBS-DC > GBS-DC. The sequence continues at coordinate 8,989 of JARJMV020000115.1, read as the reverse complement.
GGGCAGCTCCCAGAGGTTGTAGTTGACCGTGATGGGCACGCTGCGCGGGTCGGCGAGGTTCGCGCCACCGGCCAAGCCGCCCAGAATACCTGCCAAACCGCCCCCACGCTGTGGACCGCCAGTGAAGTGGTAAGCCGTCTGGATGAAGATGTTGCTGGGGAACGCCTTGACTTGGTTGTAAACGGTCTTCTCGCGGTCGATGCTGTAGCTACCGCCCGCTGCAATGCCCACAATCTGCTGGATTTGGATGAGGTCGGAGCGGAACAGGTTGCTCACATCGATTAGCAGTCGCTTGCCCTCGTCGGATTTCGCCTCGATTTTGAAAGCTTCTAAGTAGGCATCGGCGAACGAGCGTCGCACGGAGCGGGCAATCGGCGTGTTGGGGTTCGCTTGGAAGCCGATGTTCGGCACGACCAACAGGATCTGCTCATCGCGCTGCACCAGTTTGAACAGGAGGTCGTTGATGGGCGTACCTGCCGCGAGGAAGAAGGTCGGTAATCCCTCACTGACCGTCGCCTGCAGGAAGTAGAGCCGCTCCAGTTGCTCGCGGCGGATCTCCATGTAGATTGTGTCCTTACCTGCCTCCTTTTTGCGATAGAGCGTAAACAGCCCCTCCAGCTTTTCGAAGTCTTTGGTTACATCCTCGATGGTTTTCTCTTTCTTCTTGGGATCTTCTTTCTTCTCGCCTTCGGTGGGTTTCTGCTCATCTTTCTTGGGTTCGGCATCTTGCTTAGGCGTCGCTTTCGGTTGGTCGCCGTTCTCGCCTTCTGGCAGCGGTGTGCCCTCGATGCGCTCATATTCCAGCTGCGCCGAGGCGGCGGCAGATACATCGCCCCGTCCCCAACTCATGCCTGTGATTTTGGCGGTTGCATAGACGGTATCGCCGGTGCGCAACTCTATAAGCAGCTCGGTGTCTGCCGCGACCTTGCTGCCGCCGCCAGCGGTGTAGGTGCTGGCGATTCGGGCGACGCGGATGCCTTTCCAATTCTCAAAGCCACGCACGGTGTACTCGATGGTGGCAGGTACAGTGCCGAGCTTAGAGTCCTCCTTGAAAGTGTAGCTCCACTTATCGCCGACGCCGACAGGTTTCTCGCTGAAAATCACGGCAAAGGTCTGCCCTAAGTGCCGTTGTTCGGCGTCCTCCTCTTCTTCCTCTTGGGTGCTTTCACGGCTGATTGGCTCGCCGTTGGGCTTTAGCACGGTCGTGGTCTTACCGCTGAGCGCCTCGTCGGGTGCAGGCATCTTCTGACCGCCAAAGCTCATCTCGTAAGATTCGGTGGTCTGTTCCTGCTTGATGTTGCCTTCGGGCGAAACTTCGAGGATTTTCTGGACGACTACGGAAGTGATTTCCAGATTGAAAGTGTTGCCTGCCGCTTCGACGCTTAGCGTACCCGACAGTCTGTAGCGCATCGCCTGACCAGGCTTGGCTCTCAGTTGGAGCAGTGCTTTCTCCTGCGCGTATGCACCCAGCGACACAGCAAATAACAACAACCACAGTAGCATGAACCGTCGTTGCTTCAGCATAGTTCCCTCCGAATATCGATCACGGGTTCCCCCATGGATGCGTATTGTACCCTATAACTTTCGTGTATATGCGTCAGTCGCCTTACCACAGCTCCACCTCGATTTCTGGGATGCGTTGGTAGTGCAGGTCGCGTGTAGCGAGCGTGAAGCACAGTTTTCAAGCGCTGCTCCTGAGCGACAGGATGGGCGCGTTGAGCTAACCCGACTAACAGTTCCGCCAGCACGGGGGCGCAAGTGTAGGCTGCACCGTAGTGCGCCAGATTCTGGAGCAGGCTCCAATCGCCGCGCAGCACAGGTATCAGGACGCTGGTGTCTAATAGAACACCCTTACTTGGCGCCGATGGTGCTGGCTCGGTACTCATACAGAAACCGCTCCAAGTCTGCCGCCTCATCGTGGGAGAGGACGCCTTCGCTGGTAAGTTCCGCCAGTTCCTTGCCCGAAATACTCTTCGGCGGCTCGGTCAGGGCGCGCAGCAGGTTGAGTATCGGTATGCGCAGAGGCGTAGGCAGGCGCATAAACCGCTCGGCTACTTCACGCGCTTTTTCATAACGGAGTATACCTTGCGTTTTCGCTCTATCGGCGCGGCGCGTTTTGGGGGAGCCACCGCGTTTGCACAAGCCCCTGCAGCTCGCTGTAGGGAATGCGAATGAAAAACGCGCCCTCAGCATACGCGCCCACAGCGTAAGGCTCGAACACCCACACCAGCGCACGCGGCGTGAGGATGAAACTATTCCAATATTCACGCGGGATACCGCCTTCGGGCATCCAAGGCTCTTCGGACGGCTCGCGCTGGCGCTTGGTCGCCTCTAAACGCTCCGTCACGCGCCGCATTACCTCTTGTTCGGATGCGCCTCGTTCGAGGATGTCTCTGAGTTTGAGCAGGCGAGGCTTGCCGTTCATCAGCCCCACATTCACCACGCGCAAGTAGGTGTTGGGGTGTGCGCCGCCTGCCCACCAGAACACCTCCAAATGAAGGCTAATCAGGTCGGCGCGGGCGATGGAAACTGTCGGGCGCACCTGCAGCTGGAACGGCTCACCAACGCGATAGCCCGACTTGCGATTCTCTGCCACCGCCTGCAGAAAGTCGCGCTTGAACTGATTGACAATCGCATCGACCTCGCGGTTCGCCAACGCCCCAACAGACTTCTCTGTTGGGAAACGCGGCGTGCGAATCTCCATCGTATAGAAGTCTCCCTCACGCTTGCGTTCCGTGCGGTAGTCCACCTTCAGCGACTGTGCTGAGGCAGCCGCAATCAGCGTCGCGACGCAGCTTGTGACTATCTTGGCACGCATGCTCTAAGTGTACCGCACACCGATCGGCTACCGTCGTGGGTCGTAGCGGTCAATCGTCCCGTCGGGCGTCCAAGTCTGGTCAAACCGATGCCACTTCGCGTGCCCGTCCACATACACATAGTTCGTCCCGCCGCTGTGCCACACCATCGCCAGCTCCTGCGGCGGCTCGATGTAGTAGACGCTGCTACATTCGTTCGGGAAGCGCCACGCGCCAGGGTGATAGTGGTCGATCGTGGTGTTCTCTTTGACTTCGGCGATGTAGATGGTGTTGGCAGGTGAGACGATGGAGGCGAGGCTGTTGTAGCCCGAGCAGTCCTGCTCGCCCCAGAGGTTGGGCAGCATCCAGAAGTTGGTGCCGTAGGAGACGCGGCGCGGCGTGCGCTGCCCCGGCAAGGGGTTCTCCCAGTTGCGGCTGGGGTCGCTGGGGCAACGGTAGAGCAGGCGCGTCTTCGTGTAGGGCTCCAGCGTGAACAGCCAAGTCCAGTACGCGCCTGATCCCGTGTGGCTATCCAGCGGGAACCGCTCGTCATAGTCCTGCACATACATCTGCACGGCAAGCCCCATCTGGCGCATGTTGCTTAGGCACTGCGTTTGCCGCGCCTTCTCCCGCGCCTGGGCAAACACAGGGACCAGACTCGCCGCCAAAATCGCGATGATTGCAATCACGACCAACAGTTCAATCAGTGTGAAGCCTGTGCGTTTCATGATAACGCGACCTCCTGTAGTGTGGATCAAAGTCCAAGTGTTTTCGTCGGCGAGGACGCCGACGCTACGAGTTTTGTGCTTCGTCGGCGAGGACGCCGACGCTACGGGTTTGTGCTTCGTCGGCGAGGACGCCGACGCTACGAGTTTGGGGGCGTCGGTATCCCCGCCGTTCTGCGATGCTACAGCGAAATCACTTGGTCAGGCGGATTGCCTGCCAGCGCGGCGTACAGGTCGGGGAAGCATCCCACCCGCACGCCGTCTACCGTGTTCACGGGGACACATTCAGCCGGTTCGCTGCGGCCTGTGCCGTCGGGGTTGCACCAGCGGGGCTGACCTTGCGCAAGGTTGCGCTCCAGTGCGCAGGCATCGCACACCATCAGCAGAATGTTCTTTTGTTGGGCAATCTTCGCCAGTCGCTCGCCGATGGGGTCGCCCTTGCGCAGGACGAAGGCGTTGTCGTCGAAGAAGAACATCCCGACGACCTCCGCGCCGTGCACGCCCGCCTCCAGCTGGGGCAGTATCATCTGCCCCAGCTTGTAGGTCGCTGCGCGTGGCGTGATGAACACATAGGCGACTTTCATCTGCGTACGTCCTTCCGACGGCGTAGCCCCAGCAGACCTGCCAAACCCGCGCCCAACGCCAACAGGCTCGCTGGCTCTGGCACGAACTCCAGCGTATATACCCCCGAGTCGTTCAGCGCAGTGCCGTCCCACGCAATCGCGTCCACCAAGCGGAACTGAAACACCAGCGGGTTGTCCTCTGTCGGCAGGATGTTGGAGGCGAAGACGAGGTGCTGGTGCACGGCTTCAGGGTCGTTTTCGTCGAAGATGAGCGTCCAAATGCCGGGCGAGCCGTCGCCGAAGATGGGGTCTTCCTCACCCTCTCGCACGCCCACCAAGTTCGGCGAGATGAACACCTGCTGGATGGTGACCCGTCGCAGCTGTGGCGTGTTGCTACCCTCTTCAAAGTGGAAGTCCCAGCCGACATCCACGCCAAACAGCCCTGGCAGCAGATCTTCGAGGCGGTACTCGGTTTTGTAGGGCGGCTCTGCCAGCTCGTGCGGTTCAATCACGGCGGCGGCGCCCTCCGTCACGCCGAGATGGATGTCTCCCTCATGGTCGTGGTCATGCTGTGCGAACGATACGCTCATCAGCGCCGTGAGCGCGATGCTCAGTCCAAGTGTGACGAATCGCTTCATAGTGGTTCCTCCTTTCGGGGGCATTTATTGGGCGCCCTCCCCGACAGCGCCGAAGTTGAACAGGATGATGAGTAGGTCTGCGTCATCGACGATGCCGTCGCCGTTCACATCGGCGTCGGGGTCTGCCGAGCCGAACGCGAACAGCACCCCGAGCAAATCGGCGTCGTCGATGACATCATCGTTGTTGAGGTCGCCCAGCGTAGTGAACTGCCAGTTCTGGGCGCGTGCGCCTGTGAGGTTGAGGTTATCCACGCGCCGCGAGAGGTGTTTGCTGAGCTTGGCGACTACGGTGTAGGCGCCTGCGGCTTGGTTGAACCCCACCATGTAGGGATAGATGGCGGTGGGGTTCGGGGGTAGGGTGCTTTGCGCGACGGTGCTGCTACCCTGACGCAGTTGCACGGTCAAGCGCAGGTCGTACAGGTTGCCCTGATAGCCCTGCGCTGGTTGCACGCCCCCATACAGGCGCAGGGGGTTGCCTGCAACCATGTAGACGCGGTAGCCGTAGGGCATGTCTTGGAGCGCGGTTCCGTCGCGCGCGATGGCGTTCACCCCACGCACATCCCACACATACACGCCCGGCGTGGACACAGCGAAGATGAAGTGATGGTGGGGTGTGCCGTTGGTGGGCAAGTCGAAGTAGTTGCTACACCCCGACTCGCAAAACAGGTTCCCAAAGCCCGACTTCGAGCCGACCAAACCAGGCGAAATCCACGCCTGCTGCACGCGACAGAGCTGCAGGTGCGGCTGACCCGTGTTGTAGTCAAAGTAGAAGTCCAGCCCCACATCGAGGATGAACCTGCCCAGCACGCTGGACATCTGCCGCACAGGGTGCGGTTGCGGCTGGATAATCTCCACCCGATTGCCGACCCTGCCGAACAGCAGGTCGTTGTCGTGTTGGGCGACTGCCCAGCAGCTTATAAGACCGATTGTGACTGCGAAGAGCGCAATTCGCATCGCTAAACCTCCTATATTGGTTGCCCATAAGGGCGTGTGAAAAGTTGCATGTGCAACGAGTGCGGACGCGCAAGGAGCGCGCCTAATGTTTCAGGGAAGCAATAGGGGTTCAGCGGGGCGGTGCGCGGGGGATGCGCGGCAGACAGGCAAGGGCGCCTTGAGGAAGGGGTATTTCGGGGATGAGAAGCGGTTGTAGGTTATCCCATGCGAGGGCGCAGACGCAAAGGGTCGGCAGCGCAGTGAGGGGTTCTGGCGCGGGCGTCTTCTGCAGCACGCAGACCAGACAGTCGCTCTCGTGCGCCTGCAACGGTTCATGCGTGAGCGGGTGCAGCAGGCAGACTGTAAGGAACACTGCCGCCCACAGCACGCTCAAGAACTGCGCCGCTTGCACCGCCCAGCGTCGCATGGCGAATATAGTATACCCCAAGTGTGTATAGGAATGCAAATCGCTGCGTTCAGGTACACTCGAACCGATGAATATCGAGTTGGTCTCTATCGGCACGGAGCTGTTGCTGGGGCAGATTGTGGATACGAACGCGGCGTGGCTGTCGGCGCGGCTGGCGGAGATAGGCGTGGGCGTCTACAGGCGCAGTACGGTGGGCGATAATCTGGAACGGATTGTGAGCGCACTGCGCGAGTCGCTGGAGCGCGCCGATGGCGTGATTGCGATAGGCGGACTGGGGCCCACCGACGACGATTTGACGCGCGAGGCGATAGCCGCTGTACTGGGCGAACCGTTAGTCTTGGACTCGGCGGAGGCGGCGCGGATACAGGCATTCTTCGCTGCACGGGGACGCGAAGCGACCGACCGCCAGCTGCGCCAAGCGATGCGCCCCCCAAGCGCGCAGCCTCTGTCCAACCCGAACGGCACTGCGCCTGGTATCTACGCGGAGTGGCGCGGCAAGCTGATTGTCGCGTTGCCTGGCCCGCCCAACGAGTTTCAGCCGATGGCGTCGCAGCAGGTGTTGCCCCGTTTGGCAGCACGCACGGGCGGGCGTGTGATACGCTCGCGCGTGCTACGCCTGTGCGGAATCGGCGAATCGGACGCAGAGGCGCAGCTGCAAGACCTCGCCCAGAGCGAGAACCCGACACTCGCGCCGCTGGCGAAGCTGGGCGAGGTGCATTTCCGCATTACCGCCCGCGCCGAGAATCCTGCCGACGCCGACGCGATGATCAGCGCGATGGAGCAAGAGGTGCGCACACGATTAGGCGCGTATATCTTCGGCGTCGATGAGACCACGCTGGAGCAGGCAGTGGTGCAGCAGCTAACAGAAGCGGGTCAGAGCCTTGCGATTGCCGAGTCCTGCACAGGGGGGCTGCTGGGGCATCGGATTACGAATGTGTCGGGCAGTTCGGCGGTGTTTCTGGGCGGCGTGGTGAGCTACAGCAACGCGCTCAAGGAGGCATTGTTGGGCGTGCCGCGTGCGGTGTTGGAGGCGCACGGCGCCGTCAGCGAGCCGACGGCGCGAGCGATGGCAGCGGGCGTGCGCGAACGGCTCGGCAGCTGGTGGGGCGTCGGAATCACGGGGATTGCCGGTCCTGAAGGCGGCACGGCAGAGAAGCCCGTGGGGTTGGTCTATATCGGCGTTTGCGACCCCACAGCGACAGTCGTGCGCCGTCAGGTGTTTGCAGGCGATCGCGAAACCGTGAAATATCGCGCCACGCAGTATGCGCTGTGGCTACTGTATCAGGGGGTGATGCGCGGCGGATGCGCCTCTTTGTCGCAGCCCTAATCCCCGAATCGGTGCGCGACGCGCTCGCGACTGCGCAGCAAGCGCTCCAAAGCGCCGCGCCCGACCGAGCCGTGCGCTGGGTCGCCCCTGCCAACTATCATATCACTTTGCTCTTCTTGGGGGAGCAGCCCGAATCGCAGGTGAGCGCAATCGTTACGGCGATGCAAGCCTCGCGGCGAGGCGTCTCGCCGTTCAGTGTCGCTGTGCGGGGGATAGGCGCGTTCCCGAACTGGAGCCGACCGAATGTGCTATGGGCAGGCGTGGACGACGGCGTAGAACCGCTGACACAAATCGCGCACGCTCTGGAAAGAGAGTTGCTAAGCAAGCCAGCGGGTAAGCCGTTCCATCCACACATCACGCTGGCGCGCCTCAAGACGCCCTGCCGCGACGCCGACCAACTGCGCAAACGGCTGTACGATGCAACGCAACGCCTCGCTTCCACCGAGTTCGGTCGCTTCGAGCTGCAGGCGATTAGCCTGATGCATAGCACGCTCACCCCTGAAGGAGCCGTCTATGCTGAGTTAGAGCGCGTGATGGTGTGATTATTCGGTTGGCTCGTTGCCGTCGCTCAACTGCCGGAACGCCAGAAAGCCCCTCGATAGACCGCCACGCACATACCACTCCACGCCGTTCTCTTGCGCGAACGCTTCGGTATTAGGTGTATCCCACTCCTCGCCGATGACGACAGGCATTGCATTCACGCCGACCTGTTGAAGCGTGCGTGTGCGTGCAAGGACGCGCTTGATGTCGTTCATATCTACTTTGATGCTGACTTCAACTACCGCCACGACCTCGCCCTTCCACCAGATGATATCTGCCAGTAGCGGGTCGTCGTGAGGGGGGATTTCGATGCCCTGTCGGTACAGAGGTCGTAGCCAATTACCGACCTTCTCGCGGATATGCGGCTCGCCTGTGCCCCCACCTTGTCCACCGAAGAACAGCGTGGGCGCACGCGCGAGTGTATCGCGCTCGAATCGTTCGCCGCTGCGTCGCCCCGATTCGCCCACTTGCCAACTCTCCAAGCGTTCCAGTCGGCGTATCACTTCACGCATAGTTTGTACCAAGTCGCCAACTATCTCAGAGAGCTGATTGAGCCGCTCTTCTCCGCGTCGCTGGGCTTCCACCAACTGGGCGACGGTTTCATCGGTGCGTCGCTGGGCTTCCACCAACTGGGCGACGGTTTCATCGGTGCGTCGCTGGGCTTCCACCAACTGAGCGACGGTTTCATCAGTGCGTCGCTGGGCTTCCACCAACTGAGCGACGGTTTCATCAGTGCGTCGCTGGGCTTCCACCAACTGAGCAACAGCCTCTTCAATCTGCGTGATTCGCTCTTCCCCGCGACGATGCGCCTCCAGCAGGTCGCGCACCATCTCGGCCTGCTGGTTCAAAGTATTTGGCATGCCGGCCATCTGAGGCGGTAGGATAGCCTGACGCAGGCGTTCCCGCCACTCTGGGTTTTCGTTGAGTATCTGGAGTAGGTCTTCAAAGTCGCTCACTGTAAACGCCATCGTGTTGCCTCCCAAGCTCAGATGGGGTATGCTATTAAAGTATACCTTAGGGGGACACGATGATACGACAGAG
>JARJMV020000099.1 GCA_029335935.2 bacterium | reverse complement strand
CAGCACGACGAGTCGCGCCAGCACATCGCGCGGGCGGGCGGGCGGCGTGGGCGTCGTCCCCTGCGCTTGGTTCTCCAAATGGCGTCGATTGACAGGAATCGGTTTCGCCATGTCAGCTTCCTCGCGGTGGTGGAATTGGTTTCGCGCGCTTTTTCGGTTTCCCTACCGACGGTAAGTAGCCTGCCAACCCATACAAGCCTTGTCCCAGCATACTATCGGCGTGTTCGGCGCACAACAAGCATTCAGGGTTGCGCTCTGCGCGGGCAGGGAACGCCTGCTGTTGCAACAAGTCGTAATACACATACGGCTGCACAGGCGCGCAGGCAGTGGTTAATTTTACCAGTTCCCATACTAACAAGTTCCCGACGATGCCGTTGAGGAACACCACCTGTGGATTGGGGATGTTCTCGCCTTGAATGTAGCCGCCGCGAATGGAGAGGGCGCGTTGATGAGGCGTCAATTGCTCCTCCACGCTTTGACGAACCCCTTGTTCGATGCACGCGAGGCAGGCGGTCTCGCCTGGCAGGATGACCTGCACTTGTCCGCCGCCTTGAGCGAGTTTGCCGTTCTCACTGCGCACGCCCACGCCCGCGTCTATGTAGGGAATCAGGGCGCACACGGCGACCGTGTTGAGATACTGTCGCACGACTGCGCTGTCCACCGCGCCGACGATGAGGTCGCATCCGAGCAGGTGGGTGAGCGCGTGAGGCGAGCGTGCGTCGTGGGGGAGTGGCGTGATGGTTCGGGTTTCAGGCGGGCGGGCGCGGTTGAGCCGTTGCGCGAGGGCGCGCACCTTGCGCCAGCTGCGTTGCGCCTGTGCAAAGCTCGCGCCCACCACGCGATTCAAGTTGCTCAACTCCAGCCGATCGGGGTCAATTAGCAGCACTTGCCCCACGCCCAGCAGCGCGAGCGCGTTCGCGATTTGCGAGCCTAAACCGCCTGCGCCGACCAGCGCCACGCGCAGACTGCTGAGGATTGCCTGACCCTCCGCTCCGAACGCGCGTATCTGGCGGTCGTACACGGCTTGCTCGGCGGCGTGCAGCCACGGGGGGTAGAACCCAGCGCCGTAGCGCGTTAGCAGCGGCGCGCTCAACGCACGAAGCCGCGCTATCGGCGCCATCTGACCCCCCTGATAGTCCCAGAACCGCCCCTCGAAACTCATATCGTTGCCGAACACGAGGCTCCCGTGTCGGAACGGGGGGGACATGCTCTGCGTCGTGAGGAACTTCTGGTAGTCGCTGTTGTCGTCGATTTGGGAGAAGCGTGCGTCGCCTGCCCACGGGTGCGAATGCGCCTCCAGCAGGCTGTAGCCCTCGCGAGCGCATCGCACCAGCAGGCTATGGACGAACTCAGGGCGCGTCTCCACCAAGCTCGCGCTCCGAATCACATAGGCGTCGTCAGGCACAGGCACGACCTCGCGCACGAGGAACACCACACGCGACTCGCTCTCCAGCGTTCGGCACAGCAGGAAACACTTGGTCTCCACCATGCAGTCGGCAAGCAGGGCGTCGCGCAGGTGTGTCCACAGCGGGCGCGGGATACGCACTTCACCAATCATCGCTTGGAAGTCTCTCGCCGAACTATTTCCAGCGTTCAAACGCTTTCCGAACCAGCTCACACACACTCAGTAGCGAATGCCCGTTCAGAGGGTTGGCGGCAGGTCTCCACGCGCGGATATGCAAACAACACGCCGTCCATCCTTTCATTTGGGGCGGCGCATCTTGGATGAGCTCGTCGTTCGGGTCGAACCGTGTATCGCTGTAGAACACATGGTCTGGCTCGTCGCCGTCGGCAAGGCGCAGGTTATCATCCACATAAAACCAGTCAGGCGGGGTTTGCGGATAGTTCGGCGGCAGTAGCAACAGCACATCAGTACGCTCGTAGTTGTAGCCGGACGGCAGTGGGAAGTCCTTGATGACCACCCAGCTGCCGTCTTCGTCGTCGTAGTCCGCGCTCTTGGTCAGCGAGTATCGCGCCGCGGCGAGCGCGACCTCGTAGGCGATTCGCTGTATCCGCGCGTTCATCGCTTAATATGCGCCATCCTCCCAGCGCGGCAGACGCTCGATAGAGGGTACACGCTCAAGAATCTCATCGGGCGTCGGCATCGGCTGATCCAGCACCATCGGGTCGTTCTCCGTGTTTGGCAACACGGGCTTTAGCGTTATCTCGAACTCGGTGTCGTTGATACGCACCTTCTCCTTGACCGTGCTTGCGTTTGGCATAGCGGATCCCCCGTATGTCGGAATACAGTAATTGTACCACAAGTGCGCTGAGAAAGTTCCCTATGGGATTGGAATTCTGAGACAGAGTTGGCAGGGGCGGCCGGATTCGAACCGACGACCTTCGGTTTTGGAGACCGACGCTCTGCCAGCTGAGCTACGCCCCTGCGTTAGCGACTACTTCGACTCGCGGTGCACCACATGTTTTCGGCAGCGCGGGCAATATTTTTTCAGCTCCAATCGGTCGCGCTGCTTCTCGCGGTGCTTTGTCGTCGTGTAGTTGCGGTCTTTGCACTCGGTGCAAGCCAGTACGATAATCACACGTTTGCTGACAGTTGCCATTGTTCAGTACCTCCTTGAAGGGGGCGGAGTTCCCGCCCCCAG
>JARJMV020000095.1 GCA_029335935.2 bacterium | reverse complement strand
GGTGCGCTCTGCGCCGATGCCACTTGCGCAATCATCGCCGCTGCGTCAGCGTGCGCCGCGCCGCTCACCACTGGGCGATTCGGCTTGATTATCCCTGCCTTCTCGTAGGCGATATCGCGATGCGTGGCGCCCAGCCGATCGGTGTGGTCCACCCCGATGCTCACACTCACGCTCAGCTCGGGCGTGATGACATTCGTGGCGTCCATTCGCCCGCCCAGCCCCACCTCCAGCACGGCGATATCGACCTGCGCCTGCGCGAACGCCCAGAACGCCAACGCCGTCTTAATCTCGAACTCCGTGATTAAACCGTACTCCGTGTCGTTGAGTCGCTCAACAAGCGGACGCATCATCGCCACGCCCTCGCAGAACATATCCCGATCGATCCGTTCGCCGTCGATGAGGATACGCTCGCGAATATCGAACACATGCGGCGAGATGTAGGTTCCCACCCGATAGCCTGCTGCGCGCAGGATGGCGCTGATGAGCGTGGTCGTGGAGCCTTTCCCGTTCGTGCCTGTGATGTGTACGCAGGGAAACTTCAGGTGGGGACTGCCGAGCCTCTCCAAGAACGCCTCAAAACGCGCGTTGCCCAGCCGCCAGCCCTGAATCGAGAGGCTCGCGATATACCGAACCGCTTCCGTGAAGTCCATCGGCGCACCCATCTAATTATAGCGCATGGGCTATAATACCGGTATGCGAATTGTCGGGTTCGTCGCCTTGGGTTTGGTATTGGGGTGCGCGTTTGCGCAGGTGCAGGTTCAGTCAGTAGCGTTCAAGGGCGTTTCCGTCGCCTCGCCCGAGCAAGTCGGCGCATCGGTCTACGCGCTGATAGGCACTGCGCCGACGGAGCCGCAGTTGCGTGCGGCGTTTGAGGGCGTGGAGGCGTGGTATCAGCAGCGCGGCTACACACTGGCGCGCGTGGTGGACTACACCCTCGACGAATCGGGCGCGTTGACGGTAGAGGTCGCGGAGGGCGTCATCGAAGCCATCGAAATTCAGGGGGCAAAGCGCACGCGCCCCGAAGTGCTGCGCCGATTGGTGGGGATTAAACCAGGCGAAGTGTATAACGAGACGCGGATCCAGCGTATTCGGCAGCGGATCGGGCGGTTCCCCTTCCTGCGCACGGCGAAGCTCGGCGCGGAGCCTGCCGAGACCCTCGGCGCGACGAACCTGCTCCTTCAGGTGGAAGAGGAGCAATCGCTCGATTTCGCGGTGGCGGCGGGCTACAATAGCGAGCAAGGGTTCGTGGGCTACGCGGAGTTGGTGGAGACGAACTTGGCGGGGTTGGGGCATCGCGTGCGCCTGCAGTGGCAGCGCGAGCAGGTGCGCAACCCCCTCACGGGCGAATATGAGGCGCTCCGACCCTCGTATGGGCTCAGCTACGAGGCGCCGCGCGCCCTGCCTGGCGCGTTCAACTTCGGCTTCGATCTGTACGACCGCGCGCCGTTCTACCCCGTATTCTACGCCGATCTGGAGAGTCTGCGCCGCTACGAACGGCGGCGCGGGTTCGGCGCGTATGTCGGGTTCGACTGGCGCGAGCTGTTCGAGCTGCGCCTGCGCTACCGCAGCGACCGTGTGGACTACGACGATGCGCCCGATGCGCTGATAACATCGGGCGTGCGCGCCGCCAATCGTGGGCAGTTCGACGCCGTCGGGGTGCAGGTCATCTACGACACGCGCGAGGGGCGGTTCCCCCGCTCGGGCGTCTACGCGACGGTGACGGCGGAGCGCGCTGTGAAGGGCGACTTCCGCTTCACACGCGCATTCGGCGAAGCTCGCTACTATATCCCCCTCCCCCACGCGCGCACGCTCGCGCTACGCGGGGTAGCTGGCGTCGGCTCCGAACAGACGCCCCTGAGCGAACTGTTCTGGATGGGCGGGTACGACCTTCTGCGCGGCTACACCCAAGATGAGTTTCGAGGTAATCGCCTCGTCGCAGGCAGTGTGGAGTATCTCTTCCCCGTGCTGGAAGCGGTTCAGGCGGCGCTCTTTGTCGACGCAGGCGCGGTCTGGAACCGCGACGCCGACCTCGCCAGTACCCCCGTCCGATTCGGCGTCGGCGCAGGGCTGCGCTTCGCCTCGCCGATTGGGCTGCTGCGCTTAGATTTAGCCTACGGCAAGCGCGGGTTCGTGTATCTCAGCGTCGCAGGCGCCTACTAAGGCGAGGTACAATACTTCCCCGATGCAGACAGAACAGGTACTCGACGCCCTGCGACGAGGCGTGGATGACCTCATCACAGAGGCGGAGCTGAAGCAGAAGTTGGAGCGCAGCAAGCCCCTGCGCGTGAAACTCGGCATCGACCCCACCGCGCCCGATGTGCATCTGGGCTGGGCGGTCGTGCTGCGTAAACTGCGCCAGTTCCAAGACTTGGGACACACCGCTTGCCTCATCGTGGGCGACTTCACCGCTATGATTGGCGACCCGACGGGTAAGTCCAAAACCCGACGCCAACTCAGCCGCGAGGAGGTGATGGGCTATGTGGAACGGCTCAAGCCGCAACTGTTCCGCATCTTAGACCCCGACCGCACCCAGGTCTACTATAACGCCGACTGGCTCGGCAAAATGCACTTTGCGGAGGTCATCCAGCTCGCGAGCAAATACACCGTCGCCCGTATTCTGGAGCGCGAGGACTTCGCCAACCGCCTCGCCCACAACCTGCCGCTGGGCATGCACGAGATTCTCTACCCCCTGTGTCAAGGCTACGACTCGGTGGCGATCGAGGCGGATGTGGAGCTGGGCGGGAGCGACCAGCGGTTCAATAACCTTGTGGGGCGCGAGCTGCAGCGCGAGTTCGGACAGGAGCCGCAGGTGGTGCTGCTGATGCCCCTGCTGATTGGGCTGGACGGTAAGGAGAAGATGAGCCAATCGCTGGGCAACTATATCGGCATCAGCGAGCCGCCCGACCAGATGTTCGGCAAGGTGATGAGCCTGCCCGATGCGCTGATGCCCCACTACTTCGTGCTGTGTACGGATGTGCCGCTGGCGGAGGTCGAGGCGCTAACGCGCGATTGGCAAACGGGGCGCGTCAACCCGCGCGATGTGAAACGACGGCTCGCTCGCGAGATCGTAAGCCTCTACCATTCCCCCGAAGCCGCAGAACGCGCCGACGAGAGCTTTGTACGTATCTTCTCGGAGCGTCAAGCCCCCACCGACGCGCCCGTAGTGGCAATCCCACCCCACTTGGTGCGCGAGGACGGCACAGTGCTGATGCCCGCCCTAATCGCAGGCATCGGCTACGCCAGCAGCAACTCGGAAGCGCGACGGCTCATCCAGCAAGGCGGCGTGGAGTTAGACGGCGAGCGCATCAGCGATCCGAACGCGGTGCTGCTCGCCGACGCCCTGCGCGGAAAACTGCTCCGCGTCGGCAAGCACAAGTTCGCCCGATTCGCGTAACGAATTCGGCAGGAGAGTAGTCTAACAGGTAGAATCCTTTCGCAATTAGAGGAGGCGTCTTGAGCGCATGAAACGACATCTGACACTTTTGGGATTGGCGGCGATTGCCGTAATGCTGCATGGATGCGGCGGAGGCGGCGGCGCGAGCGGCGGCGTCGCGGCTACTGCCAACGAGCGCGTGTTCGTGGTGCGCGTCTCTGACCCCACCAACGGCGCGCCCATCGAAAACGCCGAGATTTACTTCGTTACGGATACGGGGCAAACCATCCCGATGGCGCGCGTGGTCGCAGGCTCGACCAGCGCCGCGCCGAACACAGTACCGATGAGCATCGCGCGCGGGTTCAAAAGCGACATCCGCGCAGGCGATTTCGTGTTGCGCAATGTGGGCGACAGCCTGTTCTTTCGTGGGTTCTGGGTGCGCCGCCCTGCAGGCTACACCGCGATTGTGCGCCACACCACCCCAGAAAACATCCGCCGCGTGATTCAGACCCCCAACGCGCCGAATGTGCAGGCGGCGTGCTTGGTCGCCTCCAATCAGGCGGGCGTGGTGAGCGCGGTGTTCGGCGCGCCGCGCGTGGTGGATTTCGGCACGATCGAAATCTTCCCGAATAATCCCCAAATCCCCCCACCGCCTGTGGACGACCAATGCCCCTAAGCGTTCCCCAGAGGGCGCGCTTGCTGCGCCCTCTGCGCAACCTCGCACTCGCGCTACTGGGCGCACTGGGACTACTGTGGAGCGTCGATTTCGTGCGCCGTCAAGACCCCTTCCTGCGATTGCTCAACACGGTTCCGCCTGAACTGCAGCAGCTGGAGCTCGTGTTGGAGCGTCCGACGCTGACCCTGCGCGACGGCGCACGCACGCTGGCGACGCTGCAACTCGATCGGCTGGAGATAGAGCGCAATCGCGTTCACTGGCGCGCTGTCGGGGTGCGCCGCGCCTTGATTTACGACGAGCGCGGCGCAGTGATGGGAACCGCGCGCGCGAACGAGCTCCTCTACAACTACCCTGCGAAACGGCTGCAGGTTTTGGGCAACCCCAGCCTACACATTCGTCGCCATCCGCTGGGCAGCCAGCCCCTCACCGTGCAAGCGACAGCCCTGAACTGGGATCTGCGCGCCCAACGCATCGAAATCAACCTGCCCACCCAGCTGCGCTGGAGCGACGGGCGCGGCGTAATCCAGCAGATGCGCTGGAACCTCGCCACGAACACCCTCGAACTGGAGCGCGGCGCGTTCCGCGTGAGCAGCGCACTGCTCCAAGAGCGCACCCAGCCCACACGCGAGGTAGATATCCGCTGGAAGCGTGCTATACTGCGCAACGACCGCTCGGATGTGGAAGATCTGCATCTCCAAGACGGCGACACACGCGCCACTGCCGAACGCGCCGAGGTGTACGACCGCCGACGCTACGCCATCGCCACAGGCACACTGCGCTTGGAAGACCCGCGCGTGGACATTCAAGGCGCGCAACTGGAAATCTGGTACGCTGAGAACCAGAAACGCGCCCTGCTCCAAAATCAAGTGCGCTTGCGCATCAAGCCACGAGAAACGCAGCCCCCCACAGAAGGCGAGACCGCAAGCGAAGTCGAACAGGCAAAACGCTACCCCATCGACGCCACATGCGACCAAATTGAATACTTCTACCGCAAGAAGATTGCCTACCTGCGCGGCAACATCCAAGCGGTGCAGCAGCTGCCCGAAGGACGCACGCGCACCCTCACCGCCGACGAAGCCGAATATGACCAAAAAGCCGAACGGCTCATCTTGAAGGGCAAGGTGACGCTGGAAGAGCCCGACCGCATGCGACTGGCGACCAGTCTCGCGATTGTGTCGCTGGTGGAAGGCGAGGAGACGGTGGAGCTGCCGCAGGGCGCGTCGGGCACTTTCTACTACACGGAAGAGGAGGAGCCACCCCCCAGTGCCAACCCCTAACACCCTGCGCGAGACGCTCGTCTTCGAGGGCGTCGGCTTGCACACAGGCGAGCCGTGCAAAATCGCGTTGTACCCCGTATCCCCCGCGACTTCGGCGTCTGTGCAGGGGTTTCCCACAACGCAGATTACCATTCGCGTCGGCTCGCACGAGTTTCCCGCTCGGTGGGACTATGTCGTGGACGCCACACGCGCGACGGTGCTGGGCGAGGGCGGCGTTCGGGTCGGCACGGTGGAACATCTCATGGCGGCGTTGTGGATTACGGGAACCACGCACTGCGTCATCGAGATACTGCAGGGTCGCGAGATCCCCATCTTAGACGGCAGCGCGCGGCCGTTCGTGGAGGCAATCGGCGGCGCAGGTCGCCCCATCGATGCCGTGCAAGGCGTCTACCGAGCGGTACAAGCGGCGTCGGGCGAGCGGTACTTGGGGCTGTCGCTGTCGGGCGATGGGCTGTTTGGCTACATTCAGTTCCCTGAGCCGTTGGGTGTGCAGGCAGGGGCGTTCCGCTGCGCCGACGCGCGGACAGAACTCGCCCCCGCGCGCACTTTCGGCTTCCTGCACGAGGTGGAGGCGTTGCGTCAGCGGGGCTTGGCGCGCGGCGGCGCACTGCACAACGCGCTCGTCATCGATGAGAATGGGTATCATAATCCCGCGCGTTTCACGGACGAGCCGCTGCGCCATAAACTGCTGGACGCGCTGGGCGATATCTACCTCTGCGGCGTGTACCTGCCCCAGTACACCCTGGTGGCAGTCAAGCCCGGACATGCCCTGAATGTGCAGCTGGCGCGCATGCTGGCGCAAGCCCTAAACGCGGAGGATAACCTATGGCGGAGTTCCGATTAGACATCGAACAGATACGGCAAGTGATACCCCATCGGTATCCGTTCCTGCTGGTGGATCGGATTGTGGAGTTGGAGCCAGGCAAGCGCGCGGTCGGGCTGAAAAATGTGACCATTAACGAGAGCTTCTTTCAGGGGCACTTCCCTGTGAAAGCGATTATGCCGGGCGTGCTTATCTTGGAGGCGATGGCGCAGGTGGGCGGCGTGATGGTGATGCTGCAGCCGCACCTGCGCAACCGAGTCGCGCTGCTGGGCGGCATCGACAACGCGCGGTTCCGACGCCCTGTGACGCCGGGCGATACGCTGGTGATGGAAGTGGAGATGCTGTGGATGCGCCGCGAGGTCGGGCGTGTCAAAGCCGCTGCACGCGTGGACGGCGAACTCGTCGCGGAAGCCGAAATCACCTTCGCGCTGCCCGAACCCGACCGATTCCTCAGCCCGCCCCCCGACGCCCTACTGCAGTCGCTCCCCGAAACTGTCTGAGGCGATTCCTATGGCGACCATTCATCCGACTGCAGTCGTGCATCCCACTGCCGAGCTCGCCGACGATGTGGTAATCGGTCCCTACACGATTGTCGGGGCGCATGTGCGAATCGACGCGGGCACAACGCTCGGCGCGCATGTGATTATCGAGGAGCATACCCACATCGGGCGCAACAACCTCATCTATCACGGCGCGGTGCTGGGCGCGCCCCCACAAGACCGCAAGTTCAAACACGAGCCGAGTTGCCTCAAAATCGGCGACGGCAACTGGATACGCGAATATGTGACGATTCATCGCGCCAGCGGCGAGGGGCAGGCGACCCTCATCGGCGACCAGAACTTCCTGATGGCGTATGTGCATATCGGGCACAACTGTCGGGTGGGCAGCCATGTCGTGATGGCGAACTCGGTGGGCGTCAGCGGACACTGCGAAATCGGCGACGGCGCAAACATCGGCGGCATGGTGGGCATCCACCAGTTCACTCGGATTGGCAAGTTGGCGATGGTGGGCGGCATGTCGCGTATCGTGCGCGATGTGCCCCCCTTCATGATTGTGGAAGGTAGCCCTGCGGAGGTGCGTGGGGTCAACACGGTGGGGCTACGCCGCGCAGGGGTGCCCCAGCCCACGCGCGACGCCCTGCGCCTCGCCTGCCGATGGATGTTCCGTTCAGAAATGAACCTCACCCAAGCCATCGAGAAAATCCGAGCGGAGCTGAACATGAGCGACGAGCTGCACGAGCTGCTGGAGTTCATACAACAGATTCGGCAAGGTCGCAACGGGCGCGCTCTGGATCGCCCCGCGCGCAAATGAGCCAATCCGTTCTGATTGTGGCAGGCGAGGCGTCGGGCGACCTCTACGGCGCGGATTTGGCGCATCAGCTGCGGGCGCGCCTGCCCGATGTCGCCCTGTACGGCGTGGGCGGCGCACGGATGCAGGCGGCAGGCGTGCAACTCATCGCCGATAGCCGCGCATGGGGCGCAATCGGCGTCGTCGAATCGCTCAAGGTCGCCCCAAAGGTCTACCTTGCGTATCGGCGGGTGCAGCGATTCATACGCCGTCATCCGCCCGACCTCTTCGTGCCGATCGATTTCGGCGCGTTCAACATCCCGTTGAGCTGCGGGGCGTCGGCGCAGGGCGTATCAGTGGCGTACTACATCCCCCCAGGCAGTTGGCGGCGCGAGCGTCAGGGCAGCGATTTGCCCCGTTGCACGCACCAGGTGCTGACGCCGTTCGCGTGGTCGGCGGAGCAGCTGCAGTCGATGGGCGCGACGGCGCGCTGGATGCCCCATCCCCTGCTCCGCTTGGCGCGCCCGTCGGAGGACAAGCCGACCTTCTGCGAGCGGTTGGGCTTAGACCCCTACCGCCCGATTGTCGCGTTGTTGCCAGGCAGCCGTCGGCACGAAGCGAAAGCGCTGACCTCCCTATACGCCCGCGTCGCCGAGTCGGTCTACACCGTCGCGCCCGAAGTGCAGTTCGCGCTCTCCGTCGCGCCACACTTCACCGCCGATTGGCTCCACAGCCTCTGGGCGGAAGGCTCACGGCAGTGGGTTCCCACCGAGACGCGCTCTGTGTGGAACTTGCTCGCGCACGCTGACGCCGCGATTGTCTGTTCGGGCACCGCCACGCTGGAAGCCGCGCTGCTGAATACGCCGATGCTGATTGTCTATCGCGGCGATTGGCTGATGAACGCCGAGTATAAACTGCGCAAGAGACGGCTGAACCTGCGCTGGATTGGGCTGCCGAACCTCATCCTGCAGCGCGAGGCGTGCCCAGAGTTTATTCAAGAGGCGGCGTCGCCCAACGCACTCGCACGAGAGTTGCTGGCGCTGCTGCACAACGACGCGAATCGGCGCGCGCAACGCGAAGCGGTCCCAGAAATCGGAGGCGGGGTGGGGGAGCGCGAGGGCTTGCGCGAAGGCTACGAATGGCTGGGTGGACACGG
>JARJMV020000082.1 GCA_029335935.2 bacterium | reverse complement strand
CAAAACGGGCAACCTGCGAACCCAGGCTACGACTCACCCGATCCCGGCAACAACTGCGTCTTCACAGGACAAGGGAGTCAGGGTGGCTCGGTTGGCGAAGCCGATGTGGACGGCGGTCCGACCTACCTCATCTCGCCCGTGTTTAACCTCGCGGGCACAGACGCCCTCATCGAATATTATCGCTGGTTCTACAACGGCACGACCCTCAACGACACCTTCTGGGTGGAGGTCTCCAACGACAACGGGGCAACTTGGACGCGCGTGGAGACCGTCGCCTTCACAGGCAGCGAGAACCAGTGGGTTCGCCGCAGTTTCCGAGTTGGCGACTATGTCACGCCCACAGCTCAGGTGCGCGTGCGGTTCGGAACCAGCGACAACCCGAACGACTCGATTGTGGAAGCGGGCGTGGATCACTTCGTGGTGCGCCGAATCGTGTGTCCCTAAAGAGGGTATAATTCCTTGTCAGCCCAGGTGGCGGAACGGTAGACGCGGGGGACTTAAAATCCTCTGGGGCAACCCGTGCGGGTTCGAATCCCGCCCTGGGCACCACGGGGGATTTTAAGTCCCCTGAGGTTTGATGTGGATGGACGGCGGTTGTATATAGAGCGGCGCGAGGCTGAACGGGTGGCTCGTCTCGCCACGCTGATACCTGTGCCATCCGACTTGGGCAACGCCCTCAGGCGGCGGCGATTCGATGATACTCCAGTGCAGCGACGGTAGATGCGGCGCCAGCCATGCACGGGCGTGCGCTGCGCCGATTGCCTGAATCCACTCCGCCGCAGGCGTATGTTGCGCTACCCACTCGCCAAGCGTGTCTTGCAACACAAACGCGGGTTCACTGAGCGGTTCGGGCGTACCCTCGCTGCGCGGGCGCAGCCACTGCAGGTAGAGCGCATCGCGCCGCGCGGGCAGAGCGACCAGCGTTGGCGTCGCCTCTGGCATGCCCGCTGTGCAGGCTTCAAACGCGCTCACGGCAATCAGCGGCTTGCCCAGCGCGTGCGCCCAAGTTTTCGCAATCGTCACACCAATCTTCAGCCCCGTGAACGCGCCTGGACCCACATCCACGGCGATGGCGTCCACCTGCTCCAGAGCGAGCTGACGGCGTTGCAGTAGCCATTCAGCAGCGTGAAGCAGATTACCCGAGAGGTTCTGCCCGTGTGCGAGACGCACGCAGCCTTGCAGCAGCCCCCCCTCCACCAGCGCGACGCCGCCCACGACACTGGAAGCCTCGATAGCGAGCAGAAAGACGCCCTCCATCTGCGTTTGAAGCTATTCCTGCACGACTTGAGTGAAGTCGGCGAGGGCTAAGAAGAGCCGATTCGCACACGCCAACAGGTTCAGGCGGTTCTGGCGGCGCGGGGCGTCGTCGGTCATCACCAGCACGCCGTCGAAAAGCGCGTTCACAGGCGCAGCGAGCGAGAGCAGCTCTTGGTAGATGGCGTCGTAGTCGTGCCTGTAGTAGAGTGCTTCGAATCGCGGGGTCGCCTGCGCTAACGCTTCCATCAGGGCGTGTTCCGAGTCGTGTTCGAACAGCGTTGCGTCCACCTGTTCGAGGCTCGCGACGGCTTTGATGGCTTTCTTCTCGGCGGCGGCTAAGATATTAGCAGGGCGCGTGGCGGTCTGCACCAGCGGCAGGAAGTCGGGTGTGGGCGCGTGGCGTTGGAGCAGGTGGGCGCGCTGCATGAAACCGTAGACCGAGTCGTCCCAGCCGCCGCCGAGCGTCGCGCGCACGAGGTCGTAGCGCACGCCCTGCTCTTCCAAGAGCGCCTCGATACGGCTGTAGAAGAGCGCGCGCAAATCGGCTTGCACGGCGACGAGCGGTTTGAGCGGGGCGCGCTGCTCGCGATACTCGTCGTGAGCGCGCTGCACCAGTTCCGCCAGCGTGGGATAGTCAGGTTCTTGGCTGAGAATCTCGACGACGCCTGCGGCGGCGCGGCGCAATCCGAACGGGTCGGACGAACCCTTCGGCAGGTAGCCCAGCCCCACATAGCCCACCAGCGCGTCGACGCGGTCGAGCAAGGCGAGTGCGCGTCCGAGGGGCGTGTCGGGGATGGGATCGCCGGCATGGCGCGGCGCGTACTGCTCGGCGATGGCGTGCGCCACGCGCTCGTCCTCGCCCGACAGGCGCGCATACTCCGCGCCAATCACCCCCTGAAGGTCGGGAAACTCCGTCACCATCTGCGTAGCTAAGTCGGCTTTGCACAGCGCAGCGGCGCGTTGCAACAGGGCGGTCGGCTCCGCGCTCCAATCGAGGGCGCGCGCGAGCCGCTCCGCAAGGCGCGTCAGCCGATGCGCCTTGTCCGCCATCGTCCCCAGCTTCTGCTGATAGAGTATCCGCGAGAGCGCAGGCGCGAACGCTTCCAACGGCTGCTTGCGGTCCTCATCGAAAAAGAAGGCGGCGTCGTTAAAGCGAGCCATCAGCACCCACTCGTTGCCCTCGCGCACCTTGTCGGGGTCGCCGTTGTTGTACACCGAGATAAAGTGTGGCAGCAGCGCGCCCTCCGCGTTCACCAGCGGGAAGAACTTCTGGTGTTTCTTCATCGCAGACACCAGCACGGGCGCGGGCAGACGCAGAAACGCTTCAGGGAAGCCTCCCAACAGCAAGTGCGGATACTCCACCAGATGCACATTCTCTTCCAGCAGGTCGGGTTCCATCACGGGTCGTGCGCCGAGCGTCGCTGCCAGCCGATGCGCGCCATCGGTAATCATGCGGGCGCGTTCGTCGGGGTCGGCAAGCACACGCGCCTCGCGCAACTGCTCCACAAAGGCTTCTGGCGAGCGCGCCTGGAACGGCTTAGGACTCATGAACCGATGCCCACGGCTGTGCCTGCCTGCGCGGATGCCCTCTACCTCGAACTCGATGACGGCGTCGCCCAACATGGCGACTATCCAGCGGATGGGCCGTGCGAAGCGCATCTTGTGGCGACCCCAGCGGAGCATTTTGGGAAAGGTCATCGAGGCAATCTGCGTCGGCAGGGCTTCGGCAAGCACCTCCACGGCGGGCTTGCCTGCGTCGTACTCTTGGACGAAAGCGTATTCACCCTGTGGCGTCTCCACGAACTGCACGGCGCCAATCTCGACGCCGCGCGCCTTTGCGAACCCAATCAGCGCCTGCGTCGGATTGCCCTGCGCGTCGTAGCAGGCGCGCTTGGCAGGGCCGCGCACGACACGCTCTTGGGGTGTCTGCTGGGTCGCGACGGCGTCCGCTATTGCAATCAGACGGCGCGGCGTGCCCAGCGTGTGAACGGTTCCGAACTCCAAGCGCGACTCGTGCAGCAGCGCACCCAGCTTCTCGCGCAGCTGGGCGAGTGCGTCGCGCATAAAAGCGGCGGGAATCTCCTCGCACCCGATTTCCAAGAGCAGGCTCGCCCGTTCCATCGCGGGCTATTATACCGAATACGGGGTTATGCCGCGTCGCGTATCACGCGCTCCAACTCGCTGAGCTGGGTTCTAATCCGCGCGTCGTACACGCCCTGCTCCGTCTCGATGATGCAGCCGCCATGGTCTACGCGGCGGTCTTCCACAATCTCGATGCCGTCGACGCCATCGACGATATGGAGCAGGGTGGCGCGGTGCTGGCGTATCAGCTCCAAATCCAGCGGGTTCACACGAATACGCAGATGCACGAAGCCCTGCACCCGGCGGAGCGCGTCGCGCACAATCGCAAGCGCGTGTTCTGGTTGCAGTTTGAGCTCTTCACGCACGATTTTACGGGCGACTTCCAGCGCCAGTTCGAGCATCTGGGTTTCGGCGTGCTGCAGATAGGCTTGATACTGCGCCTGCACCTGTTGGACAACCGCTTCCACTTGATCGTGCAGGCGTTGCACAGCATGTTGCAGTTCGGTTTGGGCGTTTTGGTGGGCGTGGTGTTCGCCGTCGGCATAGCCCTGCTCGTAGCCGCGCTGGTAGCCTTCGCGTTGCGCCTGCGCGCGGATACGCTCGGCGTCTCGGATGGCTTGTAGGCGGATGGCTTCGGCTTCCGCGCGAACAGCGTCAAGGTCGGGCGCGTCTTCGGGCTTGGGTTCAGGTTTGTATTCGGGGAACGGGGTTCCAGCCGCGCCTTTTTGCGGGGCTGTGATGCGCTGAGGCGACGGGGGCAATCCCTCTTGTGCGCCCGTCAGC
Source organism: bacterium (assembly GCA_029335935.2). Taxonomy (GTDB): domain Bacteria; phylum Armatimonadota; class Fimbriimonadia; order Fimbriimonadales; family GBS-DC; genus GBS-DC. The sequence goes on along the minus strand of JARJMV020000082.1, from coordinate 999 downwards.
GGTTCAAGGGTCTGTGCGTTGGGCGGCGGCGTGCCGCTCTCATCGGGCGCGTCCACGCCGCGCGGCGCATCCAGCGTCGGAAAGGGTAGCCGCATCTTATATCAGCATCTCCTCCTCGCCGCCGCGCGCAATCACAATCTCGCCCGCCTCCTCCATCCGACGCACAATGCTCACGATGCGCTGCTGTGCCTCCTCCACATCGCGCACGCGCACAGGTCCCATAAACTCCAGCTCCTCTTTGAGCATATTGACCGCGCGTTCGGACATGTTGCGGAAGATTTTGTCTTTCAGCGCGTCGCTGGCGCCTTTGAGCGCGAGCGAGAGCTCCTTCATGTCCACCTCTTTCAGCACTTGCTGAATGGCGCGGTCATCGAGTTGCAGCAGGTCTTCGAAGGTGAACATCAGCTTGCGCACCTCTTCGGCGAGTTCGGGGTTGTTGTCGGTGAGGTAGTCGAAGATGGCGCGCTCGGTGTTGCGATCGACCCACTGAATAATCTCCACGAGCGATTTCACGCCGCCAGCGGCTGTAAGCTCTTGGCTGGCGATGCTGGAGAGCTTGCGCTGCAACACGCTTTCCACGCGGCGGATGACTTCCGGGGGCGTGCTGCCCATCGTGGCGAGCCGTTCAGCGACTTCAGGGCGCAGTTCGGGCGGTAGACTCGCCAGCACGGCGGCGGCGACCTGCGGGTCTAAGTACGCCAGCACCAGCGCTATCGTCTGCGGATGCTCGTCCTGCAAAAAGGTGCTGAGCTGCGAGGGATGCACGCGCTTGATGGAATCGAAGGGCAGCAACTGCAGGGCGCGGGTGAGCTTTTCGAGGATTTGCGCAGCGCGCTCCGGTCCGTAGGCGCGCTCGAGCATCTCGCGGGCGTGGTCTAAGCCGCCTTCCAACGCGAGGTTCTGTGCCAGACAGATTTCGTAAAACTCGCTGACCACCTGTTGGCGCAGCTCGGCGGGAACGCTGCCCAGCCGCGCGATTTCGAGGCTGAGCTCCTCCAC
>JARJMV020000064.1 GCA_029335935.2 bacterium | reverse complement strand
TAACGCAAAGGGCAAGCCGATTATCCAAGCCGGCGATGCCTTCGTTGAGAAGACCGCTAAACAGGTCGCCAAACTCAAACTGCCCGAAGTGCGCGTGCGCTTCGTGGAAGTGATTGGGGGCGATATGGACATCCCGCCGCTTCTGAGAGCGACGCTCGATGTCGACCCGACCACCGACTCGCGCGAGGCAGTGCTGGACTTCTATCGGCGAATGCGCCCAGGCGACCCCGCCGTTGAGGAGAATGTGCGCAACCTCTTCTACGGGCTGGTGTTAGACCCACGCCGCTACGACTTGGGGCGCGTCGGACGCTACCAAATCACACGCAAACTGCGACACGGCATCCCCGACACGGTACGCCGCCTGACCGTGCCCGACCTGCTGCTCGCCCTGCGCCACCTGCTGGAGATGGCGGAAGACAAACACGAGTACGAAGACACCGACCACCTCGCCAACAAGCGCGTGCGCTCAGTGGGCGAGCTGCTGCAGGCGCACCTGCGCGCCGCGTTCATCAAACTGGAAAAGACCGCCCGCGAGAAGATGACCGCCGCCGAAGATGTGTCGCGTATCTTGCCCAATGTCGTGCTGAGCGTCAAACCGGTCACGAGCGCGCTCCAGTCCTTCTTCTCCACCAACCCGCTCTCGACCTTTATGGATCAGACGAACCCGCTCGCGGAACTGGCGAATAAGCGACGCCTATCGGTGCTGGGACCGGGCGGCTTGAACCGCCAGAGCATCCCACCGCAAGTGCGCAACATTACGCCCTCGCAGTACGGGCGCATCTGCCCCATCGAGACGCCCGAAGGGCAAAACATCGGGCTGGTGAACCAGATGACGCTCTATGCCTATGTGGACGACTACGGCTTCCTGCGCACCCCCTACCGCGTCGTGCGCGACGGGAAGGTCACCGACGAGGTGGTGTACCTGCCTGCCGACGAGGACGAGAGCGCGTACATCGCCCCTGCCGATACCCCGCTCGATGAGAACGGCGCGCTGCCCGAAACCGTGCAGGTGCGCTGGCGCGATGAGTACCGCATCGTGCCGCGCGAGCAGGTGCAATACATGGATGTTAATCCGGCGCAGGTCTTCTCGGCGTCCGCGACGATGATTGCGTTCCTTGAACACGACGACGCGGGACGCGCGCTGATGGGCTCCAACATGCAGCGTCAGGGCGTGCCGCTGATTAACCCCGAAGCGCCGCTGGTGCATACGGGCATCGAGCGCGTCGCCGCTAAGTACGCGCAGAGCCTCATCACGGCGCGCGCTGATGGACGGGTGCGCTATGTCTCCGCGACCGAAATCCGCGTCCAGCGCGACGAGGACGGCGAACTCGATGTCTATCGCCTGCCCCACCTCGTGCAATCGAACAAGGGCACTTGCTTCACCTTCCTGCCCAAAGTGAAACTGGGACAGCGCGTGCGCGCTGGCGATATAATCGCCGACGGTCCCTCCACCGAGAACGGCGAACTCGCGCTCGGACGCAACATCTTGGTCGCCTTCCTGCCCGCAGGCGGCTATAACTACGAAGACGCCGTGTTCGTCTCGCACCGCCTGCTCTACGACGACACCTACACCAGCATCCACTTGGAGAGCCATCAGACCGACGCCACCGAGACCAAACTCGGTCCCGAAGAGATTACCAGCGACATCCCGAATGTCGGCGAGGAGGCGCGCCGCGACTTAGACGATAACGGCATCATCCGCATCGGCGCGGAGGTCAAACCCGACGACCTGCTGGTCGGCAAAATCCAGCCCATAGGGCAGGTGGACAACTCCACCGAGCAGAAACTCGTGCGCATTATCTTCGGTGGCAAGGGGGTAGAGATGCGCGATGTGTGGCTGCGCCTGCCCCACGGCGAGCGCGGCTATGTGGTGCGCGTCACACAGTTCGCACGGTTCAAATACGAGTGCGAAAGCTGCAAAAGCCTGTTCTACCGCGCCAAACCGATGGAGACCAAATCTTGCCCGCGCTGCAACTCGACTCTAACGCAACTGGAAGAGGACGAGCTGCCCCCCAGCATCAACCACCGCGTGCGCGTGACCGTCGCCACCCGACGCCCGCTCACCGAAGGCGACAAGATGGCAGGACGCCACGGCAACAAAGGCGTCATCTCCAAGATCCAGCCCGTGGAGGATATGCCGTTCCTAATGGACGGCACGCCCATCGATATCGTACTCAACCCGCTCGGCGTGCCCTCGCGCATGAACATCGGGCAGATTCTGGAGTTCCACCTCGGCTTGGTCGCCCAGGAGTTGGGCGTGCGCTTCAAGACGCCCGTGTTCCAAAGCTCCACACCCGACGAGATTAAGCAAGAGATGCACTACTTAGCTGACCGCCTGCGTCGGAAGGCGTTGCGCATCCTGCTGGATCACGAACTTCGCCTGCGCGATGAGTCGGGCGCACCTATCCACTGGGGCTACCGCGCGACTTTCGAGGAGGCGATGGACGCCGTGCGCGCCGCGTTGCAAAATGCGCCCGAAACAGAGCGCAAGCGCCTCGCCGACCGATTCGCCCTCGCCGACAAGAAGACGCCCAGCGTCGACGCGCTGGTAGACGCCATTCGCCAGCGCGCCATCGACCGCGCCGGCTTCGATCCCGAAACGGGCAAGGTTATCTTGCGCGACGGGCGCACAGGCGAGCCGTTCGGCAACCCCGTCGCCGTCGGCTACCTCTACCTCCTCAAGCTCGAGCACCTCGCCGAGGAGAAAATCCACGCCCGCTCCATCGGACCCTACTCGCTGATTACACAGCAACCGCTCGGCGGCAAAGCGCAGTTCGGTGGGCAGCGACTCGGCGAGATGGAGGTCTGGGCGCTCGAAGCCTACGGCGCCGCCCACACCCTGCAAGAAATGCTCACCATCAAGTCCGATGATGTAACAGGGCGCGTCCACACCTTCGAAGCCATCATCAAAGGCGCGCCTGTCATCCAACCCTCCGTGCCCGAATCGTTCAAAATTCTGGTCAACGAGCTGCGCGCGCTCGGACTCAAAGTGCAAATCATCGATGAGAACAACACCACATACGACCTGCGCAGCCTCGAAGACCTCGACACTATCGACGAACCCAAGCCGAAGCCGATGCTGGAAGATTTACAGCTCGGCGCGCCGACCGACGGCAATCTATGAGGTGAAACTTTATGGCGGACATCTCGCGAATCAAGGCACTCAAAATCGGATTAGCCTCGCCCGAAGATATTCGGGCGTGGTCGTTCGGTGAAGTCAAGAAGCCCGAAACCATCAACTATCGAACCTTCAAACCCGAACGCGATGGGCTATTCTGCGAACGCATCTTCGGTCCCACACGCGATTGGGAATGCTCCTGCGGACGCTACAAGCGCGTGAAGAACAAGGGCATCCGCTGCGAGCGGTGCGGCGTGGAGGTCACCCGCGCGCGCGTGCGGCGCGAACGCATGGGACACATCGAACTCGCTGCGCCTGTGTGCCACCTGTGGTATCTCAAGGGGCAACCGCCCAGCCCGCTCGGACTGCTCCTGGACATCCCTCCACGCCAACTGGAGAAGGTTATCTACTTCACCAACTACATGGTGATCGATATCGACCGCGCCGCCATCGAACAGAACTTGGGCGACCTGCAGCGGATGGTGGAAGGAGAGAAGCGCAACTTCGACGAGGAGATCGAGCGAATCTTCACGCAGCTCGACGCGCGTCTCGAACGCGAACTGGAGGAAGGGCGCGATACGCTTACCGAACAGCAAATCGCCGAGCGCGTGCGCATGTACGAAAGTCGCAAAGAGAGCGAACGGCGCGAACGCGCCGCGATGCTCCAAGAGATGGAGAAAGCCATCGAACGCCTCGCCCGACTGCAGCAACACGAGCTACTGGACGAAAGCAGCTGGCAAGGCATCGAACAATTGCTGATTACAGGCACGCGCAAACTGCAACGCGACCTGCGCGCACTCGTGCGCGTGGGACAGGGCGCAGAAGCCGTCCGCGAACTGCTCAAGCAAATCGACCTCGAAAAACTCGACCGCGAGCTGCGCGAGGAGATTAGCAAAACGCAGGGGACACGCCGCGCACGCGCCATCAAGCGGCTCGAAATCGTGGAGGCGTTCAAAAACAGCAAGACGCGCCCCGAATGGATGATCCTCGACGCCGTGCCCGTGCTGCCCCCCGAACTGCGACCCATGGTGCAACTCGACGGCGGCCGCTTCGCCACCAGCGACCTCAACGACCTCTACCGACGCATCGTGAACCGCAATAACCGCTTGCGCAAAATCATCGAAATCCGCGCTCCTAAGAGCATCCTCAACTCCGAGAAGCGACTGCTCCAAGAGGCGGTCGACGCGCTCATCGACAACACCAAACGCGCCAAACCCGTCACAGGCTCGGGCGGACGCCCCCTCAAGTCGCTCTCCGATATGCTCAAAGGCAAAGAAGGACGCTTCCGCAAGAACCTACTCGGCAAGCGCGTCGACTACTCAGGCCGCTCGGTTATCGTGGTCGGTCCGAACCTGCAGCTCCACCAGTGCGGACTGCCCAAAGAGATGGCGCTGGAGCTCTTCAAGCCGTTCGTGATGCAACGCCTCATCCGCGACCAGCTCGCCAACAATGTCAAAAACGCCAAAAACGCCATCGACCGCCAGCTGCCCGAAGTGTGGAAGGCGTTGGAATCGGTAATCAAGGAACACCCCGTGCTGCTGAACCGTGCGCCGACACTGCATCGCTTGGGCATCCAAGCGTTCGAGCCGGTGCTGGTGGAAGGCAAGGCGATTCAGCTCCACCCGCTGGTGTGCCACGCCTACAACGCCGACTTCGACGGCGACCAGATGGCGGTGCATGTGCCGCTTTCGTACCCTGCGCAGGCGGAGGCGCGCACGCTGATGCTCTCCACGCATAACCTGTTCAAGCCTGCTGACGGCTCGCCCGTCGTCTCGCCCCTGCAGGACATCGTGCTGGGCGCGTACTACCTCACGATGGAGGACCCCCAACATCAACAGGAAGTGCGCTTCCACTTCGCCAACCCTGAAGAGGCGCGTCTGGCGTTCGAGCGCGGCGAGGCGCGCCTGCATGAACCTGTACAGGTGCGACTCATCCGACCTGGCGAGGAGATGTCCAGCCTGCAACGCACCAGCATCGGGCGACTCATCTTCCAAGAGATTATGCCCGACCAGCTCCGCTACCACCCCGACTGGATGAACCGCGTCTACAATAAAAAAGCCCTCTCAGCGGTCATCCGTGAGGTGTATCAGACCTGCGGACACGCCCGCACCGTGCGATTCTTGGACGACCTCAAAGCGCTCGGCTTCGAGTGGGGTTTGCGCGGCGGCGTCACTTTCGCGCTCACCGATATGGCAGTGCCCCAGCAGCGCGACGCTATCCTCCAAAAAGCCGCCGAGGAGGCGCGCCTCATCGACGAGCTGTACGATCGCGGCGAGCTGACCCAAGACGAGAAACGCCAACGAAAAATCGAACTCTGGCAGCGCGTGTACGACGAGGTGTCCAAAGTGATGCTTAAAGAGTTGCGCGACGATAACCCGCTGTTCATCATTACCGATTCGGGCGCGCGCGGCTCCACGAAGCAGTTGGCGCAGCTGGTCGGCATGCGCGGCTTGATGATGGGCGGTTTCGACTTCCGCTCCGGCGGCGAGCGACTGGTGGAAGAGCTGCCCGTGCAACACAACTTCCAAGAGGGCTTGACCGCGCTGGAATACTTCGTGTCGGGCTACGGCGCGCGACGCGGACTGGCAAGCACTGCACTGCTCACCGCCAACGCTGGCTACCTCACGCGCCGTATGTGCGATGTCGCCCAAGATGTGGTGGTGCGCGATTACGACTGCGACGCGCCCGAAGGCGTCGTGGTCAGCCGCATCGAGCGCGAGGGCGACCTCATCGAGACCCTCTTCCAGCGCATTCGCGGACGCACCGCACAGCGCGACTTGCACCACCCCACCACAGGCAAACTATTGGTGCCTACGAACGAGATTATCCCAGAACCCATCGCCGCCGAAATCGACGCGCTCGCGCAAGCCACCGAACAGTTCACCCAGACGGTGCGCCAACTCGCAGGCAAAGAAGAGGGCGAACTGTTCACCCCCGACGACGACCAGCCGCTCAAAGACCCCTTCACAGGCGAGCCACTGCTGGAGCCGTATGATATGATTGAACCCTCTGTCATCGAACGCTTACAGGCGCGACGCGATGAAATCCACAACCTCTGGACGAAGGCAGGCTTCGAGTGGGTCGAGCATGACCGCGTGGGCGTGCCTATCCGCTCGCCGCTGACTTGCACCTCGCGGCAGGGCGTGTGCGCCAAGTGCTACGGGCTGGATATGGGCACGCTACGCCCTGTAGAACTCGGCACGGCAGTTGGCATCATCGCCGCCGAATCCATCGGCGAGCCGGGCACGCAGCTCACCATGCGCGTGTTCCACACAGGCGGCGTGGCAGGCGCAGGACAGCAGATTGCGGGCTTCAAAATCGGCGGCGGCGTGCGCTCCCTCGCCGCGACTGAACTGGAAGAGCGCGGCGCCGCCCAAGAAGTCATCGATCTCGGACGCGACCAGAAGAATGTGCTGCTCAAAGTCGCCTCGAACCTGCTGGGTAGACCTGTACCCGTCTTCCCCACCGACGAGACCAGCCCAACCGACGGCGAAGAAAAGGTCGAAAAACGCGCCCGCGACTCGTTGCGCAAACTCGCCAAACTGCAAGAACCGCCCAACACAGGCATCAACCGCGTGGAAGAAATCTTCGAAGCGCGTAAACCCAAAGGCGAAGCCATCACGGTCGACTACGAGGGCGAAGTGGTCGACATCGTACGCTCGCTCGGACGCTGGGTGATGATCAAAGCCACACTGCCTGTCGGCGAGCTGCTCGTGGGCAAGATGTGCCTCGAAACCATCGAAGACCCCAGCACGGGTACGGTCATCCTGAACGAGCTGGACGAAATCCGCTCGGCGCATGTGCACCGCTTGCTGGAGGCAGGCATCGAGCGCGTGACCGTGCTGGACGCTGTGCTGGTGCCGCCGCTCGGCTCGCTGGAGGTCGTCAAGGGCGACAAAGTGCTGCCCGGCGACCGCCTCACGCCCGGTCCGCTGAACCCACACGAGCTACTGCGTCTGCGTGGCGTGCGCGGCGTGCAAGAATACCTCATCCAAGAGATTCAGGCGGTCTACAAGGCGCAGGGCGTCGACATCGACGATAAACACTTGGAGGTCATCATTCGGCAGATGCTGCGCAAACGGCGCGTGATCGACCCCGGCGACGCCTACTTCCTGCCTGGTCAGGCGGTCGACCGCTTCGTGTTCGAAGACGCGAACCGCCGAATCGTAGCAGATGGCGGACGCCCCGCCACTGCAGAGTGGGTACTGCTGGGCGTCTCGGAAGCCGCACAACAGACCGAGTCGTTCCTCTCGGCTGCGTCG
>JARJMV020000060.1 GCA_029335935.2 bacterium | reverse complement strand
CTCTGTGAGTTTGCAGAGAGGATGTTCGAGAAAGGGGCATCGGTGGCTTGGACATTCCTGTCCAAGCATTTTTGTCGGCGTCCCCGCCGACGCTACGGGTGTGGTTGTTTCGTCGGCGGGGACGCCGTCGCTACGGGTTTGGATGTTTCGTCGGCGGGGACGCCGACGCTACGAGTTTGGGGTTCGTCGGCGGGGACGCCGACGCTACGACGCCAAGAATGCGTCGCTCCATTAGGCGCGAATGCAGCTTTGGTCTCCTTGTCTGGCGGGGCATCGGCTCTTATCCGCGCTCTTCAATCCACAGCTCGGGTTGGCGACGCAGGTGTACCTCGTCCCAGTCCCGGAGGCGTCGCAGCAGCCAATCGCGGCATTCAGCTGCGCTCAGCAGTGCAAGGCGCGTTTTGGCGTCGTGGAGGCAGTCGGGGGGTATCAACAGCGCGTGGGGTTCGTAGCCCAGCGCGAGGGCGAGCGTTTCGGGCGCGGCGTCACGCACAAGTATCGCGCGCCGAACGCCCCACTCCCGCGTAGCTGTGTGCTGTTCCCAAAGCGCTGCAGCAACAGGCAGGCTGAACTCCGTAATGCGCCAACACACTGCGTAGGGCAGGTCGGCTTCACCGAGTGTCAGCGGCGCGTTAGCGGGTGCCACCAGTCCCAGAGCCAACCCGCCGAGAGGGATATGCGATTCGCGAAGTGCTTCACGGGCGGCCTCGAGGCTGTTGCGGGCGTCCCCAAGTGCGTCCAGAGTGTCTACAAACAGGGTGAGGTCCAACTCCGCGCTGAGGCGCAGCAGGCGTTGCCAATAAGTGGCGTCGCGCGCAGGAAGGAGCGTGTCGCGGAACCATAGCGGTTTGCCACCGAGCGCGTGTGCGATTGCCGACGCGCTTTCTGGCAGTACGCCGCTTTCCAGCCAGGCCAAGTCTGCGCCTGCCTGTGCTGTGTGCGCCGCAGTGTCCCAGTCGGGAGCGACGCCGCCCAGCAACACGCGCTTGCCGTCCCAAGTGTGGGCGGGCAGATGTTCGCTCTCCAGATGATAACGGGTGTGCGTGGCGGTGCGCAGCAGAAGGCTCTGGTAGCGGGCGAGGGTCGCCGCGTCGGGTTCGATATACGCCACACCAGCGTTCGCATCTAACACCACGGTAGGTTCGGGGGGCAGCAGGGTGGGCAGCTTCGGCGTGACCAGTATCGGAACCTGTGGCAGCGGCGGTTCAGGCGCGCGCTCTACAATCCAACCCACCACGCGCACATAAGGGGCTAACACAGGCGGGATTTCGCTCAAGTCGCGCGCGAACGCCACCACCTCCACAGGTTCGGTGGGCATGCGGTAGTCGATATCGCGCCATTCGTCCTCGTCTTGCGCGTGCAGACGCGGGTCGAGCCAGATGGGGTTACCAGAGGTGGGCAGGTAGAGGGGCGCGCCGACGCCGAGGGCTAATCCCGAACGGAAGGGCAAACCGTAGAGCGTCCAACGCGCGGGCGGCGCAGAGTGAGCGTCACGCATAGACTTCCATGGAGTAGCCCTGTGCCTGATAGGGTTGCACGCGTGTCTCGGCGTAAGCGTACTCGCTGGGTGGCACGAACAACGCGATGCGGTACTGCTCGCCGTACCGCTGGATCAGGCGGGGCAGGTCGTCCAGAATCGAGTGGTTCGCGTCAGGTTGCACACGGGCGAGCTGGCGCAAGAGGGCGCGCGGGTCGGCGTAGATATCCGGTGTGAGGCGCAGTTCGGGCAGATTCGAGCCGACCAAGATCAGCGAGACGCCCTGTCGCGGCGCTTGGAGCGCAATCCATGCGATGTGGCGGATCGCTTGGTCAAACTCAGGGTAGGCATTGCCTTCCCTTCGCCAAGTGGGGGCTTGCTCCAAAGCGACGACGCTGGGCGCGAGTTGGCTGGTCTCGAACTCCCGCACATGCCAGCTACCGTAGCGGGCGGTCGCGCGCCAGTGGATGCGTCGCAGGGGGTCGCCCGGGGTGTAGGGGCGCACCCCGTGCCAGTCGGTGCCCTCGCCGCGCTTACCGCGCAGGCTCGAGGCCAGCATCCGCCCGCGCCCGCCACCCTCCCAACGCCACTGCGCCAACGCTACAGGGCGCGGCAACACCAGAACGGGCGTGTGTATGGGCGCCTGTATACGGTTCACGAACAGCCCAAACGGGTCCGACAGCACAATCGACACAGGTCCCAGCGACTGCGCCCCGCGTCGGAGAGCGGTCAGCCGATAGTGGGCGATACCGCTGAACGGCGTGGCTTGCTCCGTTTCCAGCGGTTCGATGTGCAGTCCCGACGACGCGCTGTCGTGTGCCTGCGCCCACAAGAGCCCGCCGCGCCCCTGCACGGAGGCGTGTAGGGTGTAGTCCACCGTCTCGCCCTCCATCAGCTCGTCGGGGCAGTGGCGATACACGCTTGCCTGGGTCGCGCCGCGCTTCACCAGCCAGTAGGTGCCCAGCATCAGCGTGCCCAGTACGCACGCCATCCAATACATCTGGCGGTTATTGGTCATTAGCCCCGAACAGAGCAGGAACGAGGTCGCCGCCATGAGCGTGGTCAGCTTATACTCTCGCATCGGGCGCGTCACCTCCTATCGGCACAGGCGTTTGATTCAGAATCTCACGGATGACGGTCTCCGCACG
>JARJMV020000135.1 GCA_029335935.2 bacterium | reverse complement strand
GCGTATTGGAACACGATGCCCAATCGCAGGCGCATGGGCATCCGCTCGCGCTCGCTCAGAGGCGCGATGTTGACCCCCTCCACCCACACTTCGCCTGCCGTCGGCTTGAGCAGCCCGCCCAGGCACTTGAGCAGGGTGGTCTTGCCGCTGCCCGACGCGCCCATAATGCCCACCACCTCGCCGTACTCCACCCGCAAATCGACGCCCTTGAGTATCGTCGCGTTCTCGACGGCGTAGACCAGCTGGCGCGTCTCCAGCGCAGGGGCGGCGTTCATCGCTTGGCGAACAGCAGGTCGGCTAAGAAGTAGTTGGCGGCGAATATCAGCACCATCGACAGCACGACGGCGCGTGTGGTGGCGTACCCGACGCCTGCCGCGCCCCCACGCGCACCCAGCCCCTGCTGACAGCTCACTATCGTCACTATCAGCGCGAACACGAGCGTCTTAATCAGCCCGCCGACGAGGTCGAACGGCTTCGTGAGCAAGCGTATGGAGTCCAAGAAGCTGTTCAGTCCGATGCCGAAGGCGTTGGCGACCACCCAGCCGCCGCCGATGCCTGCAAAGTTGGCAATCGCGCATAGCATCGGGAACATCACCAACGCCGCCAGCACGCGCGGAACCACCAGGTACTGCACAGGGCTGACCGCCAAAGCGCGCAGGGCGTCGATCTGCTCGGTGATTTTCATCGTGCCGAGCTGCGCGGCAATGGCCGAGCCACAGCGTGCCGCGACCATGATGCCAGTCAGGATAGGAGCCAGCTCGCGCGTCATGGCTAAGGCAATCGCGCCGCCGACAAAGCCGCCACCGCCTGCCTGCACCAGCAACGACGCTGAGTAGAGGGTAACCACCGCGCCTGTGAACGCACTGGTGAGCGCGACAATCGGGGCGGACGCCGCGCCGATAAACGCCATTTGGTGGATTGTCTCGCGCGCCTCGATCCGCCCCTGCAGCACCGCCCGCAGACTCGCTGTAAGCAGCAGCCACAGCGCGCCCACGAACTCCAGCGTCGCCTGCCATACACTCTGCTGACGCCCCGACTCGTCGTCCAGCCAGACTAACTCCTCGCGCACCTGCTATAGAGTACCTGAACGCGCCCGCTACGGCTTCACGGCCACTTTCTGTTCCACCTGCGTGCGCTTACCTGCCGCGTTGAACGCCTGAATAATCAGCGTATGCTCGCCTGCAGGCAGTTTCGGCGTGCGGATACGGAACCCCTCGAACGCCGAGTCGAACATGCCGTCGATTGGCTCCGCACTGAGCCACTCGCCGTTGCCGATTTTATACTGTACGCCTGTGATAGACACGCTGTGTTGTATGGCGAGTCGCGACGCAGGCGGCTGGTCGTTCTCGTCGGCGCGCGTCTCCGTCGCAGTGAAAGACTGGAGCGCGAACCCCGACAGCTCCACCACGCCGTCCGAGACTTGGACGCTGCGCTCGCTTACCCGAAGCGTGGGCGGTGTGTTGCACACCACCACAGGCACAGCAGGCGAATAGACCGTCGCGTAGTCCGTCGGCGAGGCGGGCTGGTCGGTCGCCATCACGCGCAGCAGATACACGCCGTCGGGCGTCCGCTTGGTATCCCACACGAACTGGTTCCGCGCGGGGCGTTCCGAGTCGGACGCACTGTCCGCATCGTCGGTGGGGAGGCGTTTGAAGCTCTCTTGCAGATTCCGAGCAATCTGTTGGCGCAGCGCCTCACGCGCCGCCTCAGGAACCGCCTCGTCTATTTGGATATCCGTCACTTGGATATCGGTTATCTGGATATCCGTGATGGCGACACTCACTTCGTCGGTGGGGGTGTTCGTCGGGCGGCTTGCTGGGGCGTCGCTGCTTGCGGGCTTGCCGTTCCTGAGCGGTTCCCAAGTGCGTCCGCCGTCGCGCGAGAATTGCGGTTCAAATCGCAGCGTGTCGCCGTCGGAGTCGCGCCCGCGCCAGCGAATCGTGATTTGGTCGCTGAGCGCGGTATAGGGCTGTAGTCCCAGCAGCTGCACTTCGGGCGGACGATTCGCAGGCATGTAGTGGAGGCTGAATTGGTTGAGAATGGGCGACGCTTCGCCGGCGGCTTTCAGTTGCACGCGCACCTGTAGGTACTGCGCGGGCGGGCTGAGAACCGTGCTGCCGTCAGGGTTGAGGTAAGGCGCGCTCCACTGGCTCCACGAGGCGTCGGGTTCGCGCGTGTTGCCCGAACGGGTCTGGAGGACGACCTCCGCGCCGTCGGGCAGGGTCGCGCTCCAGCGGAGTGCGCCCCACTGCGCAGGCGCGTCGACCTCCAGCACAGGCGAGAGGTAGACGCCCGTGTCGCTCGGCGCGAGGGCAATCACCCGTCCGTCCGCTGAAGCGAGCTGCAGGGTCTCGCCCGACACGCCGCCGCCCACCAGCTGCAACCCCTGCTGACGGTACATCAGCACAGGCAGCGGACGCGCCTCCGTCAAGCTCAGCGCGTACACCTCACTATCGGTTAGGGCGTAGAGGGTCTGCCCGTGTCGGACGAGACCGCGCCAGTTATACCGTCCCTGCGGGTCGAGCGGCTCCAAGCGTCCGTCGGGCGTGCGACGGTAGAGGTTGCCCGACGGCGCGGCGGCGATGTAGAGGTTGCCCGAATCGTCCGTCGCCAGCGCCATGATGTTCGGTTCGGACAGGTCGGCAATCGGCGTCGCGCCGCCTGTCGGGCTGATGCGATACACCACGCCGCGCTCGGACGCGCCGACATAGAGCGTGCCGTCGCTATCCACCGCGAGCGCTGTGCAGTGGGTCTCCTCAAGCGTGAGCAGCGTCAGCAGGGCGCTGCCGTCCCACGCCAGCACGCGGGCGGGCGCGCCTGTGGCGATATACAGGACGCCCTCACGCCACAGCAGCGCGTTGATGTAGCGCGCTTCTGTGCGCAGCACGCGCTCGTAGCCGCGCATGCCGACGCGATACACCTCGCCTTCAGGCGCGACGCCTGCGTATAACTCACCGTTCTCGCTGCGAGCAAGTGCAGTGACGAACGCGCCTGGCAGCTCGGGGTAGGGCGTTTCAGCGGAGTCCTGCCCCACTCGGAGGATACGCCCCTTCACGCCGCCGCCGACAAATAGCCCCGTGGCGTCGCCCAGCGCGCTCCAGATGTACTCCAACGGCGTCGTATGCGTGTGGCGTCGCGCCAGCGAGAGGCGCAGGCGACCGTCCATCTGCAACGCAACGCCTTCAAAAGTACCGCGCCTGAGCTGGGCGAAGTCGCTGGGCTGCCAAGTGCGTGGGGCGCGACTGACAGGTCGTTCACGGCGCGTCGGGGGCGATGCGCTCGCCGACTCCGACAACTCCAACGCGCTCAGCTCAGGCAGCGGCGGACTGCCTCCGAAATTTGGCGGCGTCTCCATCGGCGGACGCGACGGCTCCTCCGACGCCTCCTCGTGCGACTCAGACTCTTCTTCCTCGACAATCATAGCGGACGGCGCGCCCGCTCCGAACGGCATTCGCCCTGTATCGCTCGGCAGCACGGTTATCGCTATGCTCTGACTGCCCTGCAGCACATAAGGGGTGTCCAGCACCTGCTTGATACGGTCGGCGGCGGGGCGGACTTGGGAGACGCGCTGCCCCATCAGCACACTGCGCACTATGGGCGGCGGCTGCAGCAGCAGCGCGCCGTTCACCGAGAGGGTCGGCATCGGCATATTCAGCGTGGCGACCAGTTGGAAGTTGCGCTCGCCCCGCAAAAACTCGCGTAGTCGGCTCTCGGTGTCTCCTCCGCCCACGAAGACCTCCTCCGCGCCCAGCAGCAGCGCCAGAAGTCCCGTCGGCGCGACAGCCGCGCCGCCTGCGCTCACTTGCAACATATAGCGCGTGGGCAGCGCATCTTCGGGGATGCGAAGTGTGAAATTGTACGGCTGCAAGGCGCCATCGGGCAGGCGCACCATCGCACGCGCCTCAATCCGCTCGCCTGGGCGGTAGGTGAACTTGTCTATCTGCAGGCTCTCGATGCGCGCGGCGCGCCCACCCGGTTGTATCACCACCTCCATCTCCAGCGATTCGAGCGTGGTGTTCTGTTCGGGCGCGTTGCTGACAAGGTTCATCACATACATCAGGTCGCCCAGTACGCCGCCGATGAGGGTATCGCGCGTCGCCACGCGATTTTCGAATCGGATTTCACCGTAGGGGCGCGTCTCCAGTCGCCAGCGCACGGTCGCCGTCGCGTCGCCGATACCGAAGTGAACCCTATCGAGAAACTCCAACGCTGCAGAAGCGGCGATATTCGCGCTTAGCAGCCGATGTCGGATAATCTCGCAGCGGAACTCGCGCTGCACGCCCGTTTCGAGGTTCGTGACGCGCATGCGCATCGGCATCATCCGCGCTTGCTGTCCGACGCGCCCTGCGATGGCGAACGCGCCATCGTAATACACTGCGCCCAGCGTCTGCGCGCGGTTGCCCAGTTTGAACGACGCCGCGTAGGACGAGAACACATCCACAATCTCGGCGGCGGTCATCGGCGCTTCAAGCTCGCCCACCCCCAGAAACGGGTGTCCGAACGCCAACACATAGTCGCCGTTGCGGTAGGTGAGCGTGCCGATAGCGGTGAGGTCGAGGTCGCCTGTGGCTAACGGCGCGCCGACAGCAGCTCCTGGTTGAAACTGCACGGGCAGATGCTTCGCGCGTGCGCCGCCTGACGCCATCAAAGGCGTGACGCCGTAGGGTTACAACAACTCTTCCAAGCGTTTCAGGGTACGGGGCGACGCGCCGCTGACCATCAGGGGCGTCATCAGCGGGCGCGCCCACGCCACATTCGGCATGCGCGGCGGCTCATGCCCAATGTAAACGCCTGCGTAGCGCGCGCCCCCCACCCGAACAGGGCGTTGAATCAGGCGCGGCTGACCCCACTCGGCTAACTGCTGCTCCGCGCGGGGGTGCAGGTTCGTCAGCATCGCCTCCAACGGCGTCACCAGCGCCACAGGCTCTTTCGGGAAAGCGAACCCATACGCCAGCGCGCCCAGAATCTTGCCCTCGATGTAAATCGGGCTGCCGCTCATCCCCGCAATCACCATCGCGCCGCGCTCCGTGATAGGCCCCCCACGCATCGTAATCATTACCAGTGGGCGACCGTAGTTCGCCTGCTCCAACACGCCGACCACTTCTACCTC
>JARJMV020000044.1 GCA_029335935.2 bacterium | reverse complement strand
GAGACCGCCCGTCTGACCGAGCCGCACGGGGTGCTCGAGTGCGCCCTGCGCGTCGGTCTGAAAGCTAAGCGTGGCAACAGTAGCGCCTTGCACGTTCGTGAAGCGCAGGGTAAGCGGGGTGTTCGGGGGAAAGTCTCTGCCTGAAACCGGGATGGGGACGCCTGCGAGCGCGACGGCGGGTAGGTTCAGCTCGGCGGCGGACGCCACGAGCCATCCACTCAGCAGCGCAAGCGGCAAACCCCACACGCGCCTCACGGCTGCGCGCCTCCCGTGAGCTGCTTGCGCAGCTGTAGCGAGGGTTCGTGCCCAGGTTGCAACGCCAGCGCTTTCTCCAGCTCCACCAGCGCATCGTTGCGTTGCCCCAACTTGGCGTACACGGCGGCGAGGTGGTAGCGCAGGTCGGCAGTGTCGGGCGCGGTCTGCACGGCTATCCGCAACTCGCGTAGGGCTTCCTCGTGCCGACCCATCTTGTGAAGCACCCAGCCATGTGTGTCGTGATAGGCGCCCACATTCGATTTAATGGCAATCGCGCGGCGAACCAAGCGCAACGCCTTCTCCAGCTCGCGTCCATTTTCCGTCAAGGCGTAGGCGTAGTCGTTCATCGCCAAGTGATTTTGCGGGTCCAGTGCCAACGCCTGCTCGAACCACGGGGCGTACTCGTCGTTGTTGCCCGATAGAAACGCCAGTGTGCCCAGCACTTGATAGAACCCAGCGCGGTCGATGGCGACTTTAATCTCGTCCGTGCGCGGTTCGTACCGCTTGAGGAACGCATACGCCTGCGCCGCAGGGCGATTCGGCTGCGTCATGTAGGCGCGGTAGACCTGTTGTAGCGCGGTCGTGAGGTTGGGCGACTGCTCCACGAACTGTTGGAACGCCTGCGCTGCGCCGTCGTAATCGCGCGCCTGTAGCTTTTGCACGCCCTGCTCGTAAAACGCCTGCTCAGAGCGCACCGTCGTCTCCTTCCTGCCACAAGCGGCAAGCGCAACGCATAGCAACAGCAATCCCACTGAGAATCGCATGGCAATATTATAACCGAGCCGACCGACTGGGCGTCATTGGCGCGCATGGAGGCTCAGGTACAATTCGCTGTATGCAACCTCTGACCCAGATTGACCGCGAGGCGTGGCGGTTCATCAACTCGGTGGCGATTGTGACGGTTTCCGTCGAGGGCGTAGTGAACGCGATGAGCGCGGAGTGGTGCGCCCCTATATCGTTGAAACCGCCGCTGATTGGCGTGTTCGTGGGCGAGGAGCGGTTCACGCGCGGGCTGATTGAGCGCGCAACGACTTTCGGGGTTAGCTTGATTGCCGAGGACCAAGCGTGGATTGGGCGCGCTTGCGGGCGGCATTCGGGCAAAGAGGTGGATAAGATTGAGGCGTTTCGTATCCCAGTGGAGCCTGCGCAGTGGATCGACGCGCCGCTGATTGTAGGCGCGGCGGCGCAGTTTGAGTGTCGCGTGCGGGATCGGCGGGTCTATGGCAGCCACATGTTGGTTGTGGGCGAGCCGTTGCGCGCGGTGGGCAACCCCGACAAGCGCGCCCTCGCCTACTCACGCGGACGGTTTTACACACTGGGCGAAGAGGCGGTTTAGGACAGTGTTCTCCCTCACAGGGGTACAGCTGGCGCGCCTAGGTGCGACGCCAGGAATAGCGTCGCACCTTGCGGCGCGAACACGCCGATTGAGCTTATGCTCAGCTCAGTTTGTGCGGCGGCAGTGGTTGGGTGCGCCGTCGTCGCCGAACGGCTCATCGGTGCGCCCTGCCTGACCAGGGCAGGTGTGGCACGGTCGTCCGCCGCGCGGATGCCCCGCAGGGTACTGGCTCACGATGCCCGACAGCCCGTAGTAGATGTAGCTCGAGCCAGCAGGCGTGTGGAACGGCAGGCTCGTGTCAATCACTGCGTAGAGGTCTTTGGTACGGCGCGTTTGCTCGCGTAGCGTCACGCGCCC
This sequence comes from bacterium, assembly GCA_029335935.2. Lineage (GTDB taxonomy): Bacteria > Armatimonadota > Fimbriimonadia > Fimbriimonadales > GBS-DC > GBS-DC. The sequence goes on along the minus strand of JARJMV020000044.1, from coordinate 3,133 downwards.
GCCGGGGACCAAGCGCGTCTTGACATTGCCAGCGTGCCCGTCCACATACCCTACAGAGGCGACGAGGTTATGCCGACCCTGAATGTAGCCGCCCAGTCCTGTCTGGGAACCCGTATGGTCGCCCAGCACGCCGTCGTACACCACAGGGGTGCGCACCACATCATCGATCTCTGCTTGGCGAATCGTGCGCGGGCCGCCTGGCCAGGGCCAGTTCACCAGCGGCATGCTCCCGCGCTCAAATAGGCACCAGTTGCCGATATACGCCGTCGTTTTGAAGTCCGAACGCTGGTTATTGGGGCACAGCTCCAGCGGCGCGAACGCCGTGCGCACATCCCACGCTTGACGATCTGACGGACAGCCTGACAAGTCGGCGTTCTTCAGGTAGGGGTAGATTGCGTGGAACACTGTGAACGCGCAGAACCCACCCGCACCGTTCGAGGTCATGTAGAGGCTCATGGGGAACGCTTCATCGTAGTCTTGGATATACTGCAGCCCTCCAAGCGTAATCTGCTTCGTGTTGTTGAGGCAGAAGGTCTGACGCGCTTTCTCACGCGCCTGCGCGAACACAGGGAACAAGATCGCCGCCAAAATGGCGATGATCGCTATGACGACCAGTAGCTCGATCAGCGTAAATCCGCGATACCTCATCGTATACGAACCTCCTTGCTGAATTAATATGCGCTCTTGATTTAGATTCCTGCATGTTTTGAAACTGTGTGAGCGGCGGCGACGCCTTGCTTTATCGGAAGCGCCAGAGCAGGTTCGCGCCGCGCTCTTGGGCGAGGATTGAGGCGGCGGAGTAGGCTTTGGCGTGTCCGTCGCCGAAGATGAGCGTTGCCAGCCCGCGATTGTCGCCTGTGGCGAAGTGTCGGGCATACAGTGGCTTGAGCTGCGAGGGGCGCAGGTGGCTCAACTCGCGCACAAGGTCGCGGTCGGCGACTAACGGCGGGCTGAGGCGTGGGTCGGTGGGGTTGGTCGGCGTCACATAGGGGTCGAACACATAGCCCCGATACTTCTCGGCTGTGGGGCCGCTCGCGGTGTCGCCGAACATCGGGGAACGCGCAGGTTCGTCCAGCTGCGCCAGCGAGACAGGCGTCGAAAAGCCTTCCAGCTCTTGGGGGTCATACGCTGTCGCCGCCGTGTAGCCTATCGAGCCGACGCCGCGCTGCGACCAGTCGGTCGGGAAGCCCGCCCGCGATGCGCTCGGACAGGTAAAAACCCCCGTATCGCGCACATAGGGCTGAATCACGCGCGTCCATATCCGCTCAGGGACGCTGGTGGGCACGGCATAGTTCGTAGACGGCAGGAATGTCTCGTCGTGGTCTTGCACATAGGTCATCACCGCCATCCCCAGCTGACGCGCATTCGAAAGACACGCCGTCTGACGCGCACGCTCGCGCGCCTGCGCAAATACAGGGAACAGAATCGCCGCCAGCACCGCAATAATCGCAATCACTACTAACAACTCAATCAGTGTGAAACCGATACGATAGCGCATAGAGACCTCGGGAATATTATAGCCCAAATCGCATGCGTCGGGTAGAATTAATCCGTGAAACATCAGGCGAGCATTCCGATTGAGTCGCTCACGCCGCGCCAGATAGTAGCGGAGCTGGACAAGTACATCGTCGGTCAAGCAAAAGCGAAGCGCGCAGTGGCCATTGCCTTGCGCAACCGCTATCGTCGTCAACAGCTCTCCCCCGAACTGCGCGACGAGGTGCTACCTAAGAACATCCTGATGATTGGCCCCACAGGCGTCGGCAAGACCGAGATCGCCCGACGACTGGCAATGCTGGTGCGTGCGCCGTTCGTGAAAGTGGAAGCCACCAAGTTCACGGAGGTGGGCTATGTGGGGCGCGATGTCGACTCGATGGTACGCGACCTCACTAATGTGGCCGTGCGCATGGTGGAGCAGGAGAAGATGGAGGAGGTGCGTCCCCGAGCCGTGCGACGCGCCAACGAACGGCTGGCGACCCTGCTGCTCGACCGTGAAAGCCGCCCCAAACGCAGCCGCCGACGCGAGACATCGCCCCTCGAAATGATTTTTCAGATGCTCAACCAGTACGAAGACGAAGACCTCTCACTGCCCGACGAGGAGCCAGAATCGCCCGGCGAGAAGCTCGACCGCCGCGCCCAACGACGCAAAGTGATGGAACAACTCAAGTCGGGCATACGCGATGAAGAGACCATCGAAATCGAAGTGGAAGAGAACATCACGCCCTTCGTGCAGGTGTTCTCACCCCAGGGCATCGAGGAGATGGGGCTGGACACCGACATGTTGCCTCCGTTCGGACCGCGCAGCCGCAGTCGGCGCTTGGTCACCATCGCGGAAGCCCGCGAAATCTTCACTCAGCAGGAAGCCCGTAAAATGATTGATCGCACCGCCGTCGTTCGCGAAGCAGTGACGCGCGTGGAGCAGACGGGCATCATCTTCCTCGACGAGATCGACAAAATCGCCGGCTCTGGACGCGCGGTGGGGCCCGATGTGAGTCGCGAGGGCGTGCAGCGCGACCTGTTGCCTATCATCGAAGGCTCCACTGTCGCCACCAAGTTCGGTCCCGTGCGCACCGACCATATCCTGTTTATTGCGGCGGGCGCGTTCCACACCGCCAAGCCGTCGGATTTAATCCCAGAGCTGCAGGGGCGTCTGCCCATCCGCGTGGAGCTGGAGTCGCTCGATGCACAGGATTTCCGTCGCATCCTCACCGAGCCAAAAAACGCGCTCACGAAGCAGTACCAGCAGTTGATGGCGACCGAAGGGGTGTCGCTGGAGTTCACCGACGACGCCATCGACGAGATCGCGCGTATCGCAGGCGAGGTGAACGCCCGCATGGAGAACATCGGCGCGCGACGCCTGCATACCGTGATGGAACGCCTGATGGAAGACCTCTCGTTCGATGCGCCCGAACATGCGGGCGAGCATATCGTGATCGACCGCGCCTATGTGCAAGCGAAGCTCGCCGATGTGGTGAAGGATGTCGATTTGAGCCGTTATATTTTGTGAGGCATGCTATCGCGTTGTCTCGTAGACGCCCATCGCACGGAACCGCTGATAGCGTTGTTCGCGCAGGGCTTCGGGCGCCCACTTGCCGAGTTCCTCATACTGTTGCAGCAGGGCGGTGCGCACGCTCAG
>JARJMV020000035.1 GCA_029335935.2 bacterium | reverse complement strand
TCCTAGTCGCCTGGCTGACGGAGCGCGGACTTCTGCTCGAATCGCGCGCGCTGTTCCAGTGGGTGGTTCAGCTCGGAGAAGGCGGTGGCGACCTCCGTGCCGAAGAGATATCCTTCGAAGCGTCGGGTGAAGCGCGGGCGGTCGGGTTCGCGATTGGCTAACGGCGAGGTGTCCAGCGGGAACCCATGAATGAAGGTCGGCTGCTGAAGAGTATCCGCCACCGACTTCTCCAGCACCTTCTCGATAATGCCGCCGATAGTGTCTTTGCGCTCCACATACACGCCGACCTTCTCGGCGGCTTGCACGGCGCGCGCCAGCGTCTCAAAATCGCTTTCCGTGAGTCCTGTGCGCTCTTGGATGGCGTCCATCAGCCGAACGCGCCGCCACGGCTGGCTGAAATCGACCTGCACGCCGTGCATTTCGAACACAGTCGTGCCGAACACCTGCTCGGCGACAGAGCGGAACATCGCCTCTACCAAGTCCATAATATCTTCCAAGTCGGCGTAGGCTTGGTAAAGTTCGAGCATGGTGAATTCGGGGTTGTGGCGTGTGGAGATGCCCTCGTTGCGGAACACGCGCCCAATCTCGTAGACGCGGTCGATGCCGCCAATCAGCAATCGCTTGAGGTACAGTTCGAGGGCGATGCGCAGTTGGAACTCGCGGTCGAGGGCGTTGTGATGCGTCACGAAGGGTCGCGCCGCGGCGCCGCCTGCCATCGGTTGCAGCACGGGCGTCTCCACCTCCAGAAAGCCGCGCTCGTCCAAGAACCGCCGAATCGCGCGCACGATACGGCATCGGGCAATCAGCCGCTGACGCGAGTCGGGGTTCACCAACAAGTCCAAGTAGCGTTGGCGATAGCGCTGCTCGACATCGTGCATCTCGTACCAGCGCTGCTCGCCCTTCTCTTTGGGGAACGGCACGGGGCGCACGGCTTTCGCCAACATCGTGAAGGACTGCACATGCACCGTGACCTCGCCCGTGCGCGTCTTGAACACAAAGCCCTGCACGCCCAGATAGTCGCCGAGGTCCCACAGGTCTATGAGGTCGTACTTGTCGCCCTGCTCGTCGGCTTTGAGGTAGATTTGCAGCTTGGCTGAGCTGTCCATCAGGTGCGCGAAGGTCGCCTTGCCCATCTTGCGCAGCGCGACGATCCGTCCCGCGACGGAAACCGTCTTGCCCGCCAGCGATTCGTACTCGTCGTGGATGGTCTGCATCGCGTGCGTGATGTCGTAGCGCTCTATAGCGAACGGGTCTAAACCCATCTGGCGCAGCTGTTCCAGCTTCTGCAGGCGGATTTGAACTAACTGGCTCTCTTCCTCCAAGGTATGGTGGGTCGGCTCGTGCATGTTCGGAATTGTACCCCGCGCGTGCAACGCTTGGCGCTGGGTTCAGAAACGCTCGTGAATCGACCGTTTGCCGTGCAGGAGTGCGCGGTAGCCTTGCGCGAGGCTTTGCTCGTCGGTGGCGGCGTGGTGCGCGTCGTGGCGTATCTGTTGTATCTGTCGGTGGAGCGCGTCGGCAGCGGCGCATAGCCACGATTCGGGGTGGGCAGTGTCGCTTTGGAACGGCGCGCCCACACTCAGATAGGCGCGCGGGTACTGGTGATAGCTCGGCTCGATGTGGATGGCCGTCGGGATGAGCGCGGCGTTAGGGGCTTGACGCGCCAGCCAGTGCAGCGAACGCTGGAACGGCAGCAGGCGCGTCGTGTCGCCGTGCAGTTCGCCTTCAGGGAACAGCAGTAGCGCGGTTTCGGGCATGCGCAGGGCAGCCACGGTGCGTCGGATGGCGCGGGCGCGCGCAGCCGCATCGTCGGCAGGGAACGGCAACGCGCCAATCGCGCCGAACGGTGGGAACCGACGATACGACTCCATCCACACCACAAACCGTCGCCCCCAGGACCGTATCAGCCAATATGCCAGATAGCCATCCCACCAGTAGTGGTGGTTGGCGTACAGAATCAGCGGTCTCGGCTCGTCGGGCGGCGCACCGCGCACATAGACCGCCCGAAAGTGCCCCCGCAGACTCCGCTCGATTAGCGTATCCACGAACCACCGTTGCAGGCTTACGAGTGCGCTCGATAGACCCGCCCTTTCCATACGATAACGCCTCGCCGATACCATCGGATAGAACGCGCCAGCGTCAGCACGCCCAACGCCACACTGCCTGCATAGAGCCAGCCCAGCCGAAACGGTAGCCCCACCACACGCGCCGATAGTCCGAAGATGACCACCGCCATAATCGCCGCAGGGGCCGCCGCCGCGCGCGCAGCTGGAAACGCCGCTAACGGGTACAGATAGACCAGCAGAAGCATTAGCCCCACAAAGATTGCCATCGGAACCGTGCGACAGATGGCGACGGCGTTTTTGGCGAAGCCGTTCATCGCCTCGCGCAGGGTGGGATACATCGACACGCGCAGCCACGCCCGCGCATCCAGCAGATGTACCCACCCGCGATGACGCTTCACCAGCGCCGCTAACGCCACATCCTCCAACACCGCCCCGCGCACAAACAGATGCGGCAGCCAGCGCGCGTAGTCTGACTTGCGCAAGGCGATTACCTGTCCGTTCGCGAACGCAAACGCAGGGTTCGGATGACGCTCCGCCAATCCCAAAGGCAGCAGTGTGAACACCGAGAACGGAACCATTATCTTGAGCAACGCGACTGGCAGACTGCTCGGCGTGAAGGTGGGGATTGCGCTGACCAAGTGCGCGTCGGTGTGGGCG
>JARJMV020000001.1 GCA_029335935.2 bacterium | reverse complement strand
GAATGCCTGTACTTCGGCTCTTCGTGGCACGGACAGGAATGTCCGTTCTACGGCACTTCGTGGCACGGTCAGGTTTGCCTGTACTAAGCTACATTCATGGCACGGACAGGAATGCCTGCACTACGCTACATTCATGGCACGGACATGAATGTCCGTGCTCCATTACTCTATCAGCTCTTGGGGCGTGAACCAGAGGTTCAGCTCGTATGCCGCCGCTTCGGGGTCGGACGAGCCGTGAATAATATTCTGCTCGATGTCCAAGCCGAAATCGCCGCGTATCGTGCCGGGCGCGGCGTTGGCGGGATTTGTCGCGCCCATCATCTGACGGGTCACCTCTATTGCGTTCGGACACTCCAGCACCATCGCCACGACGGGGCCCGAGGTGATGAAGTTCACGACACTCTCAAAAAACGGCTTGTCGCGATGCACGGCGTAGTGCTGTTCGGCAAGCTCGCGTGTGGGCTGCACCATCTTCAAGCCAACGATGCGAATACCGCGCCGTTCGAACCGCTGGATAATCTCTCCGACTAACCCACGGCGCACACCGTCAGGCTTGACAAAAATCAAAGTGCGTGTGGTCATAGATGCCTCCTTATTCGATTCATTCTCTCTTAGGCGCACGAAGCGCAGGCGAATTATACCAGCACGCCGAGGTATACTTTGCCAATGGTGCGCGTGGTACGCACGCAGGCGGATCTCCACGACGCTATGCGCAAGGCGCAGCCTGGCGATTGGATACAGATCGATGCGCCTGAGCTGGCGGGTGGGCTGTATGTGGAAGGTGTATCGGGTACATCCAACCAGCCGATACGCCTAAGCACACGCAATTCCCAACGCCCTGCTGTTATTCGTGGGGGCAGTCGGGGCATCCAACTGAGCCGGTGCGCACACTGGCACATCAGCGACCTGCGCTTCGAGGGGCAGACCGTCCACTGCTTGAACCTCGATGACGGCGGCGTGCGCACGCGACCTGTCAACGGGATTGTCCTGAGCCGACTGGAGCTGCATCACGCTGGCACTCAGGGCAACACAGAAGCCATCAAACTCTCTGGGCTGACCGAGTTCACTCTCGAGGCGTGTCGCATCCACAACTGGGGGCGTGAGGGTCAAGGCGTCGATATCGTGGGGTGTCATCACGGGCAGATACGCGACTGTTGGCTCCGCGCACGCGACGATTGGGGGGTTGGCATCCAGACAAAGGGCGGCTCCAGCCAGATACAGATAGTGCGCTGTCGGTTCGAGTACGCTGGTAGGCGCGCGATTAACATCGGCGGGCGCACAGGGGTGGAGTATTTCCGCCCGCCGCTCGAATCGGGCAAGTCCCACGCCGAAGCGCGAGCCATCACGGTCGAGCGTTGCGAGTTCATCGGCTCCGAAGCGCCGATTGCCTTTGTGGGCATAGACGGTGCGCTGGTGCAATACAACACCTTCTATATGCCGACGCGCTGGATCCTGCGAATCTTGCAAGAGACTGTCGGCGCGGGGTTTGTGCCGTCGCGCAGCGGTGTATTTCGGCGCAATATCGTGGTGTTCCACTCGGCGCGTTGGGCATCGAGCGGCGTGAATATCGGCGCGAACACCGCGCCTGAGACCTTTCGGTTCCAAGAGAACTGGTGGTATTGTGCAGACAATCCGAGCGGAAGCCAGCCGCGCTTGCCTGCGCCTGAGACGGGCGGCGTGTATGGGCGCGATCCGCGTTTGCGCGATCCCGAATCAGGCGATTTGCGCTGTGCGCCCGATAGCCCCGCCCGCGACTACGGCGCATGCTCCAATTCTCGATAGCTATGCCCCGAACGCGCGTGCAGTATGTCTGTTCAGAGTGCGGCTACAGCGCGCCCCGCTGGATGGGGCAGTGTCCCGACTGCGGCGCGTGGAACACGCTCCAGGAAGAAGCCGTCGCACCTGCGCGACCCGCTTCGTCCGCGCGCGCCACTACGCGCCCTGCTCCCACCGCTGTGCCCGTGCAACCGATTGCGCACCTCAGCGAAACCGCCGAGACGCGCCTGCCCACAGGCATCGACGAGTTCGACCGCGTGCTGGGCGGCGGCGTCGTGCCCGGATCGCTGCTGCTGCTGGGCGGCGAGCCGGGGATCGGCAAAAGCACACTGCTGCTACAAGCCGCGCACGGACTTGCGCAACACGGCACGGTGGTCTATATCACGGGCGAGGAGTCGCTACGCCAGTTGCAGATGCGCGCGCGACGCCTGCACACGCTCAGCCCCACCCTCCGCGCCGTCGCCACTGCCGAGCTGGAGACCGTGCTAAGCGTGCTACACGCCGAGCAGCCCGCCGTCGCCGTCATCGATTCTGTGCAAACGCTCTACACCGCCTCGATAGACAACCCGCCTGGCACTGTCTCGCAAATTCGCGCCTGCGCCGCTACGCTTCAACAACTCGCCAAAGAGCAGGAAATCGCCCTGTTTTTAATCGGGCATGTGACCAAGGAGGGCGCAATCGCAGGCCCCAAAGTGCTGGAGCATCTGGTGGATGTGGTGTTATATTTTGAGGGCGACCCGCAGGGGTTGTTCCGTGTGCTGCGCGCGAGCAAGAACCGCTTCGGCGCGACGGACGAGATTGGTGTGTTTGATATGCACGCGGAGGGGCTGGTGGCTGTGCCGAACCCTTCGGAGCGATTGCTGGCGGAGCGCGCGGCGGAGGCGCCCGGCTCGGTGGTGTTCCCGCTTTTGGAAGGTAGTCGCGCGATGTTGGTGGAGATTCAAGCACTCACGACGCCCTCGTTCCTGAACACACCACGCCGCGTGATTACGGGGCTGAGCTACGAACGGGTGAGCTTGGTGCTGGCGGTGATGGAGAAGCGGTTGGGGATGCGGATGCTCTCGCATGATGTGTTTGTGAACGCGGCTGGGGGGGTTCGGGTGTTCGAGCCTGCCGCCGACTTAGCCGTGCTGATTGCGGTGGCGTCGGCGATGCGCAACACGCCGCTGCGCCCCGACTTGGTGGTGTTCGGCGAGGTGGGGCTGGGGGGCGAGGTGCGTGGGGTTCCGCGGCTGGAGGCGCGCCTGCAAGAAGCGGCGCGATTGGGCTTCCAGCACGCGATTGTACCG
>JARJMV020000334.1 GCA_029335935.2 bacterium | reverse complement strand
TGCGTGGGGTCTGTGTCGCCCACGGCGTCCACCAGCGCACGCCCAGCTGCCTCTGCAGGAATCGATAGACGGCGTAGAGCGTCCCGCGCGGTCGCCCGCCCGAAAGCAGCAGGTAGCCGTCGCGACATAAGAGCAAGGTCTCCTCGCCGCCGAGCGTGCGCCTGTCGATATCGGCTTGCAACCGATCGGCGAGCGCGCCCTGACCCACCACTATCGCGCGTGGGGGCAGCGTATCGGCTTCGCGCACATCAAATACTGCGCCTGTTATCTGCTGCAGGCACTTCGCCAACTCGTCAGCTGCGTATCGCTCAGGCTCTGTTGCGCCGCGTTGCACGATAATCGGCGTCAGCGCACGACCGCTGCGGGCAATTGTCAGCATGGCGATTCGACTGGGCTACACCTGTTCGCCGAGGGCGCGCAGGCGGGCTTTGGCGCGTTCGGCGGCGAGCCGTGCCTCGGCGAGTTCTTCTTCCGAGAGCGGCTGGCTCAGCACTTCCAGCGCACGGCGCAGGGCGACGCGCGCGCGGTCGGGGTCGATCTCGTCGGCGAGTTCCGCGCCGTCCGCCAGCACAATCGTGCGGTCGGGCAGCACCTCAGCGAAGCCGCCCAACACCGTGAACTTGCGCGTGACGCCGTCCGCGCGCCGATACTCGCCCACGCCGTACTGCAACTGCGCGAAGAAGGGCATGTGCCCCGCCATCACGCCGAAGTAGCCCTCGCTGCCGGGCAAGCGTACATGCACCACGCGCTCTTCCAGCACCGTGCGCTCAGGGTTCACAATCGACAACAGAAACTCGCGCATCGCTTACGCCCCCTGCAGCGCCTTCGCCTTCTCGAACACATCCTCAATCGCGCCGCACATATAGAACGCCTGCTCAGGCAGGTCGTCTACCTCGCCGTTCACAATCATCTTGAAGCTGCGCACGGTGTCGGCTACGCGCACATAGCGTCCGGGGTTGCCTGTGAACTTCTCGGCAAGGAAGAACGGCTGCGACATGAAGCGTTCGATTTTGCGAGCGCGCGCGACCAGCAGCTTATCCTCATCGGAGAGCTCGTCGATCCCCAGAATCGCGATGATGTCCTGCAGGTCGCGATAGCGTTGCAGGATTTGCTGCACGCTGCGCGCCACTTGGTAATGCTCGTCGCCGACGATGGCGGGGTCGAGGTTCTTGGAAGTGGATGCGAGCGGGTCGACGGCGGGGTAGATGCCTTTCTCGGCGATGCGTCGCTCCAGATACACATAGGCGTCGAGGTGCGAGAAGGTCGTGGCGGGCGCAGGGTCGGTCGGGTCGTCGGCGGGCACATAGATTGCCTGCACGGAGGTAATCGAGCCGCGCCGTGTGGAGGTGATGCGCTCCTGCAGTTCGCCCATCTCGGTCGCGAGGGTGGGCTGGTAGCCGACCGCCGAGGGCATGCGCCCCAGCAGCGCGGACACCTCCGCGCCTGCCTGCACGAACCGAAAGATGTTGTCGATGAACACCAGCACATCCTGCCCTTCTTCGTCGCGGAAGTATTCCGCCATCGTCAAGGCGGTCAGCCCCACGCGCAGGCGTGCGCCGGGCGGCTCGTTCATCTGCCCGAACACCAGCACCGTCTGGCTAATTACGCCTGTCTCGTTCATCTCCAAGTAGAGGTCGTTGCCCTCGCGCGTGCGCTCGCCCACGCCCGCGAACACCGACACGCCTTGGTGCTCCGTCGCGATGTTGCGAATCAGCTCCTGAATCAACACTGTCTTGCCCAGCCCTGCGCCGCCGAACAAGCCAATCTTACCCCCCTTGTTGAAGGGGCAGAGCAGGTCAATCACCTTCAGCCCTGTCTCCAAGATTTCTGTCTTAACATTTTGCTCTTCCAGCGAGGGCGCGGGTTTGTGGATGGGCGCGTAGGTGTCGGTCTGCACGGGACCGCGCTCGTCGATAGGTTCACCCAGCAGGTTGAACAGCCTACCCAGCGTGGGTCGTCCGACGGGCACTTTGATGGGCGCGCCTGTGTCGATCGCGTCCATGCCGCGCACGAGTCCGTCGGTTGAGGAGAGCGCGACAGTGCGTACGATGTCGTCGCCGAGATGTTGCGCCGCTTCGCAGGTTAAATCGATGCCGCGCGTCTCGTCCTTGATTTTGATGGCGTTGTTGATGGCGGGCAGCTCGCCGTCGGAGAAGCGCACATCGACGACGGGACCCATCACCTGCACAACTTTGCCGATATTCGCCATAGGTCGCCTCCTTACTTGCGTTCACAATCTGTGCCCAGATGCACAAAGGAAGTATACCTGATAGCGTCACGCGCCGACGATGCCCCATAGCTTCTGCAAATCTTCGGCAAAGCGTTGCTCGTCGGGCGTCTCGATGAGCATCGGCAGCGCGGCGAAACGCGAGTCGGTTAGAATCAGCTCGAACGCGCCGATGCCCAGTTCGCCCTCGCCAATATGCTCATGCCGATCCACGCGCGAGCCGAGCGGCTTTTTGGAGTCGTTCAAGTGCCACACCTGCAAGCGCGATAGCCCGATCAGTTGGTCAAACTCCGTCCATACGGCGTGGTAGGCGTCGGGCGTGCGCAGGTCGTAGCCAGCGGCGAACAGGTGGCACGAGTCGGCGCATATCACGAGCCGTTCGTCGGGCAGGGCGTCGTAAATTCGCGCAAAATGCTCAAATCGGTAGCAGAGCGCGTTGCCTTGACCTGCCATGGTTTCCATCGCGATGCACACCGAGTGGGGCGTCTCCGTGAGCAGTTGGCGCAGGCTCGCGATGAGCAATCCCATGCCCGTCTCGAAGTCGGGGTGGGAGCCCATATGCACGACGGCGTAGCGGATGCCCAACGCGGCGCAGCGGTGCAGCTCCGCCGCATACGCCGCCAGCGACTTCTGGCGGGTGTCGGGGTCGGGCGAGGCGAGGTTGATCAGGTAGGCGGCGTGCGACACAACACATTCGATGCCCGTCTCAGCGCGGGCGTGCTGGAGCTGTTGAACCTGTTCGGGCGCGACGCTGGCGGGCTTCCACTGGCGCGGGCTGGAAGTAAAGATTTGCACAGCGGTACAGCCGAGCCGTTTGCCCTCGTAGAGCGCGTGGTGCAGACCGCCCGCAGTGGAGGTGTGTGCGCCAATCCGCCGTTGCAGAGCAGACACCGTTCGCTGCGCGTTAGCCTCTTCCTGCTGCGCGTTCGGGCAGCGTCTCGAACTTCAGGGTCAGCGTATCGCCCGCGTAGGTCGTCTTGGCGGCGCGCACAATCAGCACCACGCGCTCGGTACGGCACCGCCGCGCCTGTTCCATCAGCTCAATCAGCGCCTCGGGTTCGGTCTCGCCGACGGTGGGCGGCATGCCTGCGCGTTCCTGTCGGGGCAGGATGCCTGCCTCGATGGCGCGGCGGCGCACCTCCGACTGCAGGAAGTGTAGCACCTGCCCCAACGGGTTGCGGTCGGGACGACAGTCGATGGTCAGCCGCGCAATCTCCTCGTGGGCGTCGAACACTTTGCGGTTGCGGAACAGGCGCAGCTCAATAGGGGCAGGTTCGCCCTGCGCCGTGTTGGTCAGCGAGAGGGCAATCACCACCACAGAGTCTCTGGAGGCGCGGATGTTCTGCACGATGGCTTCGAGGCTCTCGCTTTCTGAGATTTCGTCTTGCTCGCCTGTGGCGAGCCGCACGCGCTTATCGGGGATGAACACGGCGCGGTTTTGCCCGACGGCAGGGCTGGCGCCGCGCGCGCGGGCAGTGTGGTCGGCGAGGTTCAGCAGGTCTTGCAACGCCTGACGCACGCGCACCTCGCTCAAGCCTGCGTCGACGACGATTCGACCGAGCTCTTCCTCGATTTGGACGGCAATCGGGCGCAGTCGGATGTTCGCCAGTTGCGCCAGTTCGCGCGTCGCTTGCTCCAGCTCGATGAGTTGCACGCGTAGGCTCGCCGCGCGGTCTAACAGGATACTATTTTGGCTTTCGAGTTGACGGTTCTGCTCTTCCAGTTGGCGGTTCTGGGCTTGGAGTTGCTCGCCCGCCTCACGCAGGCGTCGGTTCTCGCGGTCTAACTGTGCGTTTTCGGAAGCGAGCGACGCGCCTTGCTGGGCGAACTCGTCGTTCTGGCGGCGCAGGGCGTCTTGGGCTTGCCTAAGCGTGTTGATATGCGCGCGCTCGGCGCGAATCTGCGCCTCGAGCTGCTCGCGGGTGCGCTGCGCTTGAGTGAGTTGGCGGTTCGCGTCGCCCAAGCGTGCCTGTGTCGACTGCAGTTGCGCGTTGACCTGGCTGAGCTGGGCGCGGAGCTGCTCTGCCTGCGCAAGTTGGGCTTGATACTCGCGTTCGAGTTTGGCGAGTTCGCTGCTGAGTTGCGCTTGTCGGGCGCGGATTTGCTGATTGACGGATTCCAACTCAGCGTTGCGCGCTTGCAGCTCCTTCAAGCGCGCCTCGTTGGCGTGCAGTTCTTGTAGGATCTGGTCGCCGCGCGTAATCCATGCACGGAACGACTCGTTGGCGAGCGTCATGCCCATCACGGTCAGCGCGACGGTGAGGCAGCCCGTGGCGGTGGTGATGAGCGTCGCCGTGTGGCGCGGGCGGATGCCGAACAGGCTCAGCCGCTGCTTGCCCAGTTTCCTGCCAAGCCCATCGGCAGCATACGCCAGCGCGCCCCCAAACAGCGTTAGAAACGCCACAATCATCAGCATCGTGAAAGTCATCGACGCGAAAATTATACCTCTCTCGGGGGCAGCGCAAAGTCGGGTATACTATCGCTCATCACATACCGCGCCCGACGCGCGAGGGTGTCTTCGCCCACCCAGGCGGAGATTGTAAGCGCGGCTGACGGCGCGGGAGGAACCAACCCGGAGGCAAACAATGGCAGAACTGAATATGCGCGACCTTTTGGAAGCGGGCGTCCACTTCGGGCATCCGACTCGGAAGTGGCATCCCAACATGCGCCGCTATATCTACGGCGCACGCAGCGGCATCCACATTATCGACCTGCATAAGACCGTCGAGATGTTCGACAAAGCGCAGCGCGCCGTCAAAGAGATAGTCAACAGCGGCGGGCATGTGCTGTTCGTCGGCACGAAGAAGCAGGCGCGCGACGCCATCAAGGAAGCCGCCATCCGCAGCCGACAGTTCCACATCACCTATCGCTGGCTCGGCGGCACGCTGACCAACTTCCGCACCATCCAATCGCGCGTGAAACGGCTCAAGGAGCTGGAGCGCATGATCCAAGAGGGCGAGCTGGAGCGCATCCCCAAAAAGGAGGCGTCCCGCCTGCGCAAAGAATACGAGAAACTGGAGCGCAACCTCGGCGGAGTCAAGGAGATGCCCAAACTGCCATCCGCGCTGTTCTTGGTCGACCTCAAAGAGGAGCATACCGCCGTCGCCGAAGCGCGGAAACTGGGCATCACGACCATCGCCATCGTCGACACAAACTGCAATCCCGACGAGGTAGACTATCCCATCCCCGGCAACGACGACGCCATACGCGCCATCCGCCTGATTGCAGGGCGCATCGCCGAAGCGATTATCGAAGAGAAACAGCTCGAATGGCAGGGCGCAGAGGTCGTGCCCACCGAAGAGATGCCCATCGTCGAAGAGGAAGCCCCACTGCCCCCCGAACAGGTGGCGGAGTACGGCAAGATGTTCGGCGAGGAAATCACGCCTGCCACGCCCCTCTCCGACGAGGAAATTATGGGCAAAGAATGGGAACTGATGAAGCGACACCGCTTAGAAGATCTGGAGGAGGATTACCGATGAGCATTAGCCCACAACTCATCAAGGAACTGCGCGACGAGACCGGCGCAGGGTTTATGGACTGCAAAAGCGCGCTGGAGCAAGCAGGCGGCGATATGGAGAAAGCCCGACTCATCCTGCGCGAGAAAGGCGCGATTATCGCCAGCAAACGCGCCAGTAAGGAAGTGAATCAAGGCGTAATTGCAGGACTCGTCAGCGAGGATGGACGCACAGGCGCACTCATCGACCTGCGCTGTGAGACCGACTTCGTGGCGCGCAACGAGGAGTTCCAGAACCTCGCCGCCGAACTGCTGCAACATGTCTTGGCGGTCGGCGCGGAGGGGCAGATGGACGCCCTCCTGCAACGCCCTGCACTCAACGATAGCAGCATCACCGTCGAAAAGCAAATCGAAATCGCTATCGGCAAGAC
>JARJMV020000330.1 GCA_029335935.2 bacterium | reverse complement strand
CGCTTGCACGAACTCGTTGTGGCGTGGGCGGATGGGTATCGGGAACTGGATGCTGCTATCGTTCGGCATGCGGCGCATCAGGTTGCAGCTGCCCGAAAGCGCGATATCGGCGTCGAAGATCATCGTAGTTTCAGCGACCAGCGACACTACAGCCAGCGCCACAGTGCCTTGACTAATCGAACCTGACCCCAACGGCGTGCGCCCTGCTCGAATCACATCGTAGTTATACATGTAGCTAATTGTTTCGGGGAGCGTGCAAGAGGGATAGCCCCTCAGCGTCTGAAAACCTGCATGCTTATACAGCGCTTTAGGGTCGCGCGGGCACTGCATAATCCCTGTATTCTTCATGTAGGGTTGAATCACGTCGAACACGGTCATCACGCAGTTGCCGCCGCCTGTGCGTTGGGCAGGCGCGTAGAGCGCCATCGGGAAACGCTCGTCGGCGTCTTGAACATACATCAGCACCGCCGTCGCCGACTGGCGTAGGTTGCTCATACACTGGGTCTGACGCGCCTTCTCGCGCGCCTGAGCGAACACCGGAAACAGTATCGCCGCCAATATCGCGATAATCGCGATCACCACCAGCACCTCGATTAGCGTGAAGCCGTTGCGTTTCGTGTGCATAGCCGTCACCTTCCTGTAAGATGTCTCATTATACACCACTTGGGATTCTCCTGCAGGAAAACAGGGAATTTTGACTGGACGGTTAGTCATACGCGAACTCCTCATCGGCGCGGTAGCGGTTGGTGAGCTGTTTCACCAGTTGGCGTAGCAGGTCATTCAGGAGCGAACTTGCGCCGAAACGGAACCGTTCGGGGGTGAGCCACTCGTCGCCGAGCGTCTCGTGGAGCAGCACCAGATAGCGTATGGCGTCTTTTGCCGTGCGGATACCCCCTGCGGGCTTCATGCCGACGGCGCGCCCTGTGGCGTCGTAGAAGTCGCGTATCGCCTCCAGCATCACCAGCGTTGCGGGGAGTGTGGCGGCGGGTTGGATCGTGCCGGTGCGGGGCTGGTTGAAGTCGGCGCCTGCCATCAGCGCGAGATGCGCTGCTTTGCGGATCGCGTCGTAGTCGCCCAGCTCGCCCGTCTCCAGGATTACTTTCAAGTGGGCGCGCTCGCCGCAGGCGTCCTTCACTTTCGCGATTTCGTCGAACACACGCCGATACTCCCCCTGCAAAAACGCGCCGCGATGGATGACCATATCGATCTCATCTGCGCCTTCGCGAATGGCCCACTTCACATCGGCGAGGCGCAGGTGGAAGGGGTATTGCCCGGAGGGGAACGCCGTGCCGACGGCGGCGACTTTGATAGCTGTGCCCTGCAGGGCCTCTTTGGCGACGGCGATGAAGTTCGGATACACGCACACCGCTGCAACGGGTGGCGCGGCGACGCTCTCAGCATCGGGCATCCCCGCGCGCGGCGTGTAGGGGTTGCGGGCGCGGCGGCATAATCGCCTGATCTTCTCTGCGGTATCCGCGCCCTCCAGCGTCGTCAGGTCGCACATGCGAATCGCAAGGCGCAGCGCGAAGAGTTTGCTCTCGTGCTTGATGCTGCGCTTACCGAGCCATTCGCAGCGTTGCTGGAGTTCGTAGGCGTTCACAGGGGGAACCGTGCGCCACGGCTGACCTGCTTTGGGAATCAGGCGGCGGACTTTCGGGCGGTCGGCAAGGTCAACCCCCTGCAGATCGCCGAACGGAGCGACCGAGTCGGTGCGCCGAGCCGAGATCACAGCCATCACACTTCCAGAGTTATATGCGCGCGAGCAAACTCCTGCCGTCAGCGCGTTCCTTGCACTACCACATCCGCGAGCGGCCTGCCCTCTAAGAAGCGCAGCACATTCTGGATGACGCCCTGCGCGATGCGTTGCTGCGCTTCCTGCGTGACGCCCGCGCCGTGCGGAGTCAGGATGACATTCGGCAGTTTCAGCAGCGGATGGTCGGGCGGTGGCGGTTCGGGCGCAAACACATCGATGGCTGCGCCGCCCAAATGCCCCTGCAACGCCTCCACCAGCGCAGCTTCGTCTACCAGCTCGGCGCGGGCAGTGTTGATGAGAAACGCGCCCGGCTTCATCGCAAACAGCCGCTCACGATTGAGCAAGCCGCGCGTGTCGGGCGTGAGGGGCATATGGAGCGAGACCACATCGCATTCGGGCAGCAGCGCATCGAGCTCCAGATAGGTCGCGCCGAGTTGCGACTCTTGCTCGGGTGGTAGCGGATTCACATCATAGTAGAAGGTCGTCACGCCGAAGGGCAGCAGGCGCGACGCCGTTTCGCGTCCGATACGCCCCATACCCAAAATCCCGAAGGTTTTGCCCTGAATATCGCGGGCGTGCGCAATCCAGTAGGGCAGCGACCACTGACCCTGCGCAAGCATATTGTGCGCGGGGATTAGCCCCTTCATCAGCGCGAGGGCGACCATCGCCACATGCTCGGCAACGCTAACTGTATTCGCGCCCGTCACGGCGGCGACGGTTATGCCCAACGCCTGCGCCGCGTCGATGTCTACATGGTCAACACCCACGCCTGCCACTTGAACGAAGCGCAGGCGCGTCGCAGCTTGCAACATCTCGCGCGTGAGCGGCGTGAAGGCGGTGGAGATAAGCACCTCTACATCGGGCAGGTGGGGGGCGAGCTCGCCGGCGTTGGTGGCGAGCTCAACGGTATGCCCCGAAAAGAGCGCACGCACCATCGCCAACTGCGCCTGCACCTGCTCGGACGGCGGTAAAATCGCGACCACTTTCATAGTATGGGCGTAATTCCTCGCAGCGATAGCAGTTCCTGCTAAAGTCGGGGCCGAATAATCGGGACGGGCGCTGTAGTTCAGCCTCATCGTGATAATATATGTGATGGTGCGACGCCATTCCTATCGTCGTACCGTTGGCTTCCCTGCCCAAGAAACGCGCTTGGACAAAAATCTCCCCGCCACGCCCGTAGCACGGACTTTCCTGTCCGTGCCACGCACGCTTGTACAGAAATGTCCAAGCTACGCTATAGCACGGACTTTCCTGACCTTGCCACTCACGCTTGGACAGGAATGTCCAAGCTACTCTATAGGTCGGAGCTTGGTGTGACTGAGACTATGAAGCGAGGGCGTTGACTCCGCTACCGCAGTGGGACGGACTTGA
>JARJMV020000329.1 GCA_029335935.2 bacterium | reverse complement strand
CCCATGATTGAGGGCGTAGAACAGCTCGCGGTCGTACTGAAGCACGGCGTCCATCAGTGGTGGCTCATCGCGCCGAAACCGACATACTTGGGCAGACTCAACCGCTCGATGCGCTGCAACATGTCCTCAAAGCACATATGATGCTCCTGCATATCGCCGCGCACGCTGGGTTCAATCGGCAGGGTAGGGGAGTCGTTGATATGCACGCTCAGGGCGCGGGCGCGTCGAGCGATATCGAACGCCTCGGCGATGTCGTGTGTGAAGATGGCCAAGCGCAAGCCTATTGTCATGCTGTTGATGCGATGCAACAGGGCTTGGATATCCTCGTAAGCGTGAAGCAGTATCACAGGTCCGAAGACGGCTTCGGCGTTCAGCGCGGAGGCGTCGGGGACATCGGTGAGAATCGTCGGGAGATAGAAGGGCGGTTGCGCCTGTGCGCCGAGTGGGGCAGACGCGCCCAGCTCCATCGCCTGACGCACCAATCGGTCGACGCGTTCGACGGCTTGCGGATGGATTAGTGGGGGCAGGGAAGTGGCCTCTTCCATCGGGTCGCCGCAGCGGAGCATCTCCAAGTGCTGTCGTAGCGCGTCCAGGATAGGTTGGTAGACGCGCACATGCGCCCAGAGAAACTGCACGGCGGTGGGCGACTGACCTGCCATCATGAAACCGCTCTGTACAGCGATTGGGGCGACCTGTTCGGGATCTGCAGTCTCGGCGGCGATGAGCGCGCCGACAGTGTCGAGCTCGGTCTCTATCTGTTTGGCGGCTGCCTGCACAGGGAGTTTAAGGCCGACCTCGCGGCTGCCGGTGAAGGTGAGCGTTTGCACGAGCGGGTGCGCGGCGAGCGCGTGTCCGACCTCCTCGCCTTTACCTGTGAGGATGCTCAGCGCTTCAGGGGGCATGCCCGCGCGGTAAAGCAGCAGCCCCAATCGCAGCACGGTGAGCGGGGCTTCGGTGGACGGTTTGAGGATGACGGCATTGCCTGCAGCGATGGCGGGCGCGGCTTTCTGCGCGGCGTGCGCCAACGGCAAATTGAACGCCAGTATCGAAGCGACTACCCCTCTCGGCTCGCGCGCCCAGAAGCCGAACCGCGATGCGCCGTCCATAAACGATTCAGGGGGGAACTGCGTCGCGCGTGGATGATGGCACGCCTCCGCCGCCAACTCGAACACCGTCGCCGCGCGTTCTACCTCGATACGCGACTCCCCGATGAGCTTGCCCGTCTCCTGGGTGAGCAAGGTCGCCAGCGAGTGTCGCTCCTGTCGGATCAGTTCGGCGACATGCTTGAGTATCGCGGCGCGTTGCGCCAGCGAGGTCTCGCGCATCTTCTCCGCGCCGTGACGCGCCAGCGCGACTGCTTGGTCGACATGCATCGCGCCCCCGCGCGCCACATAGTCCACAGGCGCACCAGTGTAGGGGTTCAGCACGGGCAGCCACTCATCCGCGCCAATCAAATGCCCCCCGATGAGCATCTTCTGCATGTTAGCCTCCTGCGTAGGCGATAGCTTCGATCTCGACCTGTGCGCCTTTGGGCAGCGCACTCACTTGAACTGTCGCACGAGCAGGGTAGGGGGGATGGAAGTACTGCGCATACACCTCGTTCATCTCGGCAAACATCGTCAGGTCGGTCAGGTAGATCGTGGTCTTCACGATACTATCCAAGTTCAAGCCGACGGCAGTCAGCACAGCTTGCAGATTCTGCAGAACCTGTTTCGTCTGCGCCGCCACGCCGCCCGAAATCATCTCGCCTGTGGCGGGGTCTATGGGGATTTGCCCCGAAATGAAGATCCAGTTGCCCACGCGCGTCGCCTGCGAGTAGGGACCTATCGGCGCAGGTGCATCGTGGGACAGGATGGCTTGTTTCTTCATCGCTCACCTCTCATATACGAGTATACCCCTCTTTAGCCGTGCCATGCGCCGCGCGCGACGGCCGGTACGAAGGTCTCCAGCTCAGGGCAGGGGAGGGGAACCGTTGCGCCGCGCTCCGCGCTCAGGTACGCCGCCATCAGCAGCTCGGTAATCCGCGCGCCGTATTCGAGGGTGCAGAACGGCGTCTCGCCCTTCAGGAAGCACTCGGTGAAGTAGCGGTTCTCGGCGATGTAGCCGTAGGCATGCGCCTCGTCGGCAAGGTAGGGCATTAGCCCCTGCTCGGCGTTCTGTTTCTCCACCAAATCCTCGCCCGCTTCGCCCTGAACCGCGCGACTGAAGAAGATCTCGCCCTCGCCACGCAGGGTGTTAATCGCGAGCATATACTCTGGACCCAGCACCTCGAAGGTGAGCCGTAGCCCTGCGCCCACAAAACACCACGAGGTGCTGGCTTCCACCATCGCCTTGTTGCCCGAAGGGGTTTTGAACTCGATGCGGGCGGTAGCGTAGTCTTCGGCGGGGGCTTTGGTGTAGTCCACTTCCATTTCGTGGGCGTAGGTTTCGCGCAGTTTTTGGGCGTATTCAGGTCGCGCCCACTTGAGGCAGGCGATTTGCGCGGAGACGGAGCAGGGGAGCAGGGCAGAGAGGGGCTGGTCGGGCGGGGTGAGCGCGTACCAGCCCGCGGCGACGCTGTGGCACATCATATCGTTCAGCACGCCGCCGCCTTGGAGGTCGCCGCGCCAGAACCAAGCGCGGTGGGGGCCGCTGTGTTCCTCTGCACACCGCGCCAGATACGGCTCGCCCGCCACCGCCGCGCCCCGACGCCACAGCAACTCCTTGCCGCGCACAAGGGCGGGGGCGAACAGCTGGTTCTCCAGATAGCCGTGGGGGATGCCCGCTTCCGAGACCGCGCTCACAATCTGGCGCGCCTCCCGTAAGTTGCGCGCGAGGGGTTTCTCCACCGCGAGACCCCGAAGCTGGGCGCGCCCCAACTGCACCTCGTCGGCAATCGCCTCGATCAGTTCCACCCGCACATAGTTCGGCGCGAGGAACCAGATCGCGTCCACATTCGAGTCGCGCACGAGGTCGCGGACCTCGGTATATACCGTCGGAGTGCCCACGCCGAGCGTTTGACAGAACGCGGCGAGTTCCGCGCCTTTGCGGGCGTCACGGGTCGTTATCGCTGTGATTTCGGCGTTTCGGACGGACGCGAACGCTTGCGCGTGGAACCGCGCCACGAAACCGCTGCCCACAAAACCGATACGAAGCCTACTCAACACCGTCGAAATTCGGGGCAGTGCAGGGGAAATCCTGCCAAAAGTGGCAGGAATTGCACGCCGCATGCCAAAATTATGATCATTGGAGGACCGTAGATGAGAATGAAACGATGGACGATTGGGCTGGCGCCTCTCGTAAGCGCGCTCATAGCGACGGCGCAGCCCCCAATTACCGAACCACTGCTGACGGACGCGCCGTGGCCCACTTGGGGACGCGATTTGCGTCGTAGCCACTTTGCTGACGGCGTCGTGGGGCCCAATACCCCCGCCGTGCGCTGGTTCAGTCAAGGGGGCAGCTTGGAAGAGCCTGCAATGCCCACGAACGAGGAGCTTTGGGCGCCACAACACCCCGCTGTCGGCGCACGCTACACGCGATATTCTTTCTATAACGCTCGCAACGGTCGTATCACAGGCTCGTTCGGACCGTTTTGGGGGCAACCCTCAACGCCCATTTTCCTGAACGCCGCCGTTTTCATAGTCGACAATAACGGCAACCCAGTATCGTCCCCCGTCCCTTGGCAAGCGCTGATGCTGTCGGGCGGGCAGTACGAGTGCTTGCTGTTCAGCCCGTCGCCTGTAATGGGGTTCCCCAGCGTGTTTTGGACCATCCGCGGGTTCCCCGCCTATCGCACGGGCTTCGGCGCCTTCACCGACGGCAACTATATCTACCCCGTCTTCGCTGACAATTTTGGTAATATCATTATACTATTCTTGGCATGGTTTATCGTGGTAGACCCCAACACGATGG
>JARJMV020000323.1 GCA_029335935.2 bacterium | reverse complement strand
GGGTACGCTGCGTAGCGTCAGCGTCTCGCTGACGACAAAAAAACGCCGACGCTACGGGGTTGTTGGTTTGTCGTCGTCGGGGACGCCGACGCTACGAGAGGCGTTCCCCCCTCTTCTCCTCTGGGGGAGGGAGGTAACGGTCAATTTTCCGAACGCCTCTCGCAAGCGGTTTACAGCTCTGCAAAATCCACGCCTACGGCACGATAATCAGCCCGCTGGAGGACGCTCCGCGCAATACTTGCTGCACAAAGGCAGGTTCGGGCAGCGCGCCCTCGAAGCTGTGACGGTCGTTAATCACCGTCTTAGGCACTGCCATCACGCCGAACTGGTTCGCCAACTCTGGGAACTCCTCGCTGCTGACGCCCTCGGCGGTGATGAGGTCGCTCGCCATCGCCAGTTTGTGCCCAAGGCGTACCGCAGCGGGACAGTAGGGGCAGCCATAGGTGACGAACACGCGAATATGCACAGGGTTGCGCAGGTTCGCCAGCATCAGGCGGCTATCAGGCGAGAGACCGGGATCGCCCTTGCCGACATCTTCAATCGCGCCCACCAGCGAGGCAAATTCGAAGCCTGCTGGGATGCCCAAATAACGGATTCCGTAGTCTTTCTCTTCCGTGCGCACCACGATCGCGGGCGCAAGGGTGATGGTGTAGTCCCGTGCAACTGCGGGCTCTGCTTCCAAACTGTGTTGCTCCAGCGTAATCTTGCCGCTCCCGACGCTCACCAGCTCCTGCGCAATTTGCGAGAGCAGTTCGCTGGTCTCAGGCTGGGTGTCTGTGGTGAACACGACCAGCTTCACCGTGTTGGGCAGTCCGCTAAACCGCTGCTGGAGAGTCTGTCGATCTTTGTCTTGTAAAATCGTCATCGTCGCCTCCACTGATACTCCAGTTGATATAGAGTACCTAACTTCTCTTCGCGATTCACGCGATTGTGCGCTGTTGCGGGTTCCCCCTGCCTGCAGGGGGAACCGCGTCGTAGATTAGGGTTTCTCGGCGCGGAGGGCACGCCCCAGCACCTCCAACGCCTTATCGAGTTGTGGGTCGCGGTCGCTGAGCCAGTCCTCTGGCGAGAGCCACACGGCGATATCGGGCTTTTCGCCGTTGTTCTCCATGTTGGAGCCGTCGATGCGATACGCGCCCTGCTGGGGCATTCGCGCGCCTGTGCCGTCCACAAGGCTTAGCCCCCAAGTCCAGATGACATAGCCGGGCGTCTCCCAGCCGATGAGCGTGGCGAGTTTGCGCGCGCGCATCGCGTAGGGGAACATCTCGCCGTTGGACATACTGCGCTCGTTCATCAATACCACCATCGGCATATCGAGGGCGTTTGGTGGTCCGAGGTTGGGTAGCCCGTCGCGCGGCACATAGTAGGCGTAGGGCTTACGCTCCAGCCAGTCCACCAGCGTATCGGCGATGTTGCCCCCGCCGTTGAAGCGCACATCGATAATCATCGCCTTTTTGCCCTGCGCGTACTCGTAGAACTCGCGTTCGAAGCGTTCGCGGTCGCCGCCGCCCATCGCGCGGATATGTACATAGCCGACCTGCCCGTTCGTGCGCTCCTCCACCCACTTGCGCAGGCGGTTCACGCGGTTGCGGTAGTGCAGCTCGCCCCACTCGCCTGCGCTGATAGGCTGATAGCGCACGGTGCGCGCCCCCTCCTCGCTGGGGATACGGTTCACCAGGAACTCGAAGGTGCGGTCGCCCTTGTCGTTGATGAGTTGCCAGAGCTTCTGGTCTGCCTGCACAGGTTCGCCGTTGATTTTCAGCACATACTCGCCGGGGTGGATGCGCGTTTCGGGGAATGATGCGGGCGAGCCGTCGGGCACATCGGCGACTTTCAGCCCGCGCCCGCGGTGGGTGTAGTCGATGGTGAAACCCAGATGTGGCGTGCTGGGGCTGCGCACGGTTGCGCTGGAGCGCGGCGAGACCTCCGTGTGGGAGGCTTCCAACTCGCCCACTATCATCGACAGCACCGCGCCGAACTCTTCAGGCACGCCCACGCCAGCAAGCAACGGACGATACCGCTCGCGGATCGCCACCCAGTCGCGCCCGTGCATGCCAGGGTCGTAGAACCCGCGCTCATACGCCCGCCAGAACTGCACGAACGCCGCCTCGCGCAACGCCATCGCGTCGAACTCGAAGTCCGCCTTGAACTCCACCTTGTCCACGCGGTTGTTCGCGGCGAGGTTCATCACGAACAGCTCGCCGTTGCGGATGTAGTAGAGTTTCCTGGCGTCGGGGGAGACGCGCAGCGCCGCGTGCCCGCCCCCCGAAGTGAGCCGTCTGCGCTCGCCGCCATCGTAGCAGACCTGCCCGATGTCGCCTTCCGAGATGAAGTAGATTTTGCCGTCGCTGGCGACGGTCAGGTCGGCTTGGGGGGCTTGATTGTTCCACCGCCGAATGCGCTGGTCGATATCCTCGAAGTCGATTTTCACCTCCAGCGGTTCGCCCTCTTTGGGTTTCTCGAACTGGATGTCTTTGTCGTCGCGTCGGGCGGTCTCGCGCGTGAGGGGGAGGGCGTAGAGCGCGTTGCCTGCGCGGTTGCTGAAGAAGAACAGATACTTGCCGTCGGGCGACCATGCGGGCAGGCTATGGTAGGCGTTTAGGCGCGTGATGTTGACGGGTTCGCCTGAGCCGTCGGCGGGCAGGATCCAGAGGTTCCACGCGCCGTACGCCGCGCGACGCTGCACGCACAGCCAGCGCATATCGGGCGACCACGCGAAATCGCCGCCGCCCAAGCCGTACCAGTGGGTGCCCGGCTCGTGTAGCACCTTCTTCACCGCGCCCGTCTCCAAGTCGATCACAAACAGCCCGCCGTCCCCACCAGAGACCCAGAACCCCAACTGCTTGCTGTCGGGCGAAAGCTTCAGGCGCGTCACATCGGCGGCGCGGTCGAACAGGCGTCGCACCTCCAAAGTCTCCAGATTCAGCGCGTAGAGCTGCTGGTGGTTGTTGCGGTCGGAGGTGAAGTAGAGCGTTTTGCCGTCTTTGGACCACACGAAGTCCGAGTCGTCGCCTGCCCAGTCGGTGAGTCGTCGGGCGAACTCGGCGTTGCGCTTGTCGGGGGTAGACTTGGGCTTCTCAGTGTCGATAAGCCAAATGTCGCCGCGCAGGCGGAAGGCGAACTGCTTGCCGTCGGGCGACGGCTCGGCTTCCTCGACGCCTGCAGTGAGCAGCTCGCGCTGGCGCGTGGACTGCACATCGTCTTGGCTGGCGGTGAAGTTGAGCCGCTGGGGTTCGCGCTGCCCTGCCTTGAGCAAATACAGATGCCCCTCGTACTCAAAAGCGATGTCGCCCGTGTTGTAGGCGACGCTGGGGAAGCGCACTGCGCCCCCGACGAACTGCGTGAGCTGGCGTTTGCGCCCTGTGGTGGCGTCCACGACCCACAGGTTCGGCGTGCGGCGCGGGTTGTCCTTGAACACGGGCAGCCGCTCGCCCATTCTCGGCGAGTCGGGCGTCTTCTCCGCAATCGTCACGGTCAGCAGCGACCTGCCGTCGGGTAGCCACTGCGTCCACAAGTGCTGGAAGTTATCGTTCGTGATGCGTCGGCGCGCGCCGCCTTGCGCGTCAATCGCCCAGATTTGCATCGCGGCGGAGCCTGTATAGCGCGGACGCCACCACGGGAAGCCGTGCCTGCTGTAGACCAGCGTTTTCCCATCGGGTGCAATCTGGGGGCTGTTGATGGCGTTGTAATCCTCCGCCACGCGCTGAAACCTGCCCGTGGCGACCTCCAGTTCGATAATCGCGGGGTTGTTCGAATCGTAGGACGCGCTGTAGTAGAGGAACCGCCCATCTCGGCTCCAGCTGCTGGGGGTCTCGTTTTGCGCGTGGAAGGTGAGCTGGACGGGCGCGCCGCCCGTCGCCGGAATCGCGAAGATGTCGTAGTTGCCGTTGCGGTTGCTGGCGAAGGCAATCCACTTGCCGTCAGGCGACCAGAGCGGGCTGGTATCGTAGGCGACATGGCGCGTGAGGGGCATAGCGCGTCCCCCCGTGCTGGGCGCGACCCAAACATCGCCCCGATACACGAACGCTATCTGGCTCCCGTCGGGGCTGAGCGCGGGCGACCGCGCGCCCACAATCGGCTCGGTATGCGGTTCCGGCAACTGCGCAAAGAGAGCAACGCTACTTAGCCATAAGGACAGAACCCCTGTAAACGATACTCGGCTACGCATAGTAGGATTAGATTCGCGTAGGGGTGGTTTGTTCCTTGCAATCGCCTCGACGCCGCACGGGGGCAGGCGTAGCCCCTTCACAACACGGTGAGGTCTAACGGTTCTCCACGCGCCGATGCGCCCTGCGTTTGCCCATCACGCATAGCAGACAAACACACCCTGCAGGAATCCCAAACACAGTCGGGAACTAAAGCAATGGCGATGGCGAAGATAGGCTATGGATGGCACAAGGTCTTGGCGGCGATCGGTTCGTGCTTGATGGTCGCTGGGGCTTACACTTCCACAGAGGCGAGCGACCTTTTATCTGAGCGGATACGGCTATCGGGTTCGATCCGCTTCCAGTGGAGCGACACGGACGGGCGTCAGCCGCGCGACGGGTTCGAGACACGCTTGGCGCGTCTGGCGGCGAGTTTCCAGCTCGATGAACAGGTTAGTGGACGCATGATGGTAGAGTTCGCGTCGGGCGACCGTGCCACAAACGCGGAATTACGCGACGCTTATGTCGTGTGGCGTCCGAACGCGCGTCTATCGGTCTCGGCGGGGCAGCAGCTGATGCCGATTTTTTATGACGGGCGCGAGCGAACCCCCCAGCTGGACGCTCTGGAGCGCGCCGAGGTGGTTGGCGTGTATCTGCAGGGCGTGCGCGGGCGCGGCGTGTTCGCCAGTTATGCGCTCGAACCGCGCTATCAAATCCAAGTTGGACTTTGGAACAGCCTCACTTTTCGAGACCCTCAGCTTGTCGGGCGGGGTGGGCAAGCGGAGGTGATGGGCAGTTTGAATGTGCGGGCGACCCTGAACGCCTATCAGCTCAACATCGGTGGCTGGGCGGGACGACGCCCCAGCTTCACGACCGTGAGCGAGTCGAACACGCCGCTGAATGTGCCCGACACCGAGCGTTGGCTATGGTATGTGGAGCAAGAGTGGCGCAACTCGGCGGGCTTGGGGTTGCGCTGGAGCTATGTGAAGGGGCGCGATCGCAATCCAGCAGGTGGCGTGAGCAACCCCCGATACCTCACCCCCAGCGAGTTCCAATCGAACATCGTCTATGTGCGCTACACCTTCAATCCTCGCCATCAGCTGGTGGCGCGTTGGGAAGATTTCGACCCCGACTTGGATCGTTCGGGCGATGGCGTGCGCGTGCTGGGGCTGTTCTATCACCACTTCCCCGCTGCGGGCATTCGTCTCACCGCCGCCTACGAGTGGCTGCGCGGGAGCAACCGACAGAATCGCGCCTCCCTCGCGGCGCAGTACCAGTTTTAGCCCC
>JARJMV020000304.1 GCA_029335935.2 bacterium | reverse complement strand
GTTTACTATTCGTCTGGTGTCAGTGAGACTTAGCAGCGTGTTACTGTGGCTTTAGTGTCGGACGTTTCGGTTGTCACGGACAGGAATGTGCGTGCTACAGTGGCTTTCTTGTCCGAGCGGTATGTTGGCACGGACAGGAATGTCCGTGCTACGGAGTTCCAGCCACAAGCCCGCTTCGGGAATCAGAATCGGCTTGCCCACTGGTACGGGATACTCATAATCGGCAGGCGGTTGCGCGTTATGGTGGAGAGTGAGCGCGTTCGCGTCGGCAGTGAGGCGTAGCGTGGGCGTCAGTTGCCACGAGGTGCGTTCGCCCATCAGAGCCGCCGCACGCATCGCCTCCAAGGTCTCGAACGGGGGCAGCTGGAGCGCGCCTGTGTGCGGACGCAGCCACTCGCGCAGTACGCGTCGTTGCAGGGCAGGATGGAGCGCGCTGAAAAACGCTCGCGGGAGCCGTCCTGAACTACCTTGCGCACACGCCTCGCGCAAGAGATGCTCCACCTGCTCGGTCCACCACGCCTCCTCCTGCCTGAGAATCTCCGCCAGGCGCAGCAGGTGTGTGTCGTATGCGGGCGAGAGGGCGCGCAGCAGGGGCGTTAGCTCCGCACGGACGCGACGACGCAGCTGATGAGGGTCTAAGTTGGTGCTGTCGAACACTGTCGGCAAGCTCTGCTCGGCGCAGTAGCGATGGGTTTGCTCGCGCGAGGTGTCGAGCAGGGGGCGGATGACGCGGTCGCGCTTGTAGGGCATGCCACATAAGCCGCGCGGTCCCGTGCCGCGCAGCAGGTTGATCAGAATAGTTTCAATCTGGTCGTCGCGGGTGTGCGCCAGCGCGACGGCGTCGGCGTTGAGGCGCTGGGCGAGCCGTTCGAAAAAAGCGTAGCGGGCGTTGCGCCCTGCCTCCTCCAGCGAGAGTTTATGCTGACGCGCGAGATTGGGCACATCGGCGCGCTCCACATGGAGGGGCACGCCGAGCTGTTGGCACAGCGATTGGCAAACCTCTACATCGGCGTCGGCTTCAGGGCGCATGCCGTGGTGGAGGTGCGCGGCGTGCATCTGGAGCCGCCATTCGTCGCGCAGGCGTGTCAGCAGGTGGAGCAGCGCGGTGGAGTCGGCGCCGCCCGAATAGCCGACAATCACGACGCCGCCTGCAGGGGGCAGCAGGCGGTGCTGGCGGATGGTCGCGCGCACGCGCTCCAGAATCTCCATCTCAGTAGGCGCGCCAGTGTCGGCGAATGAGATCGCGCGTTTTGCGCACGCCCTCAACAGGGTCGCCCTCGCCGAGATACTCGATCGAGAGCGCGCCCACATAGCTTGCGAGGCGTAGCGTGCTGAGAATGCGCCCGTAGTCGAGGCGGGTCTCCTCGCCGCGGGGGTCGAAGGCGTAGCTTTTGGCGTGCGCGTGGAAGGCATAGGGGGCCAGCAGCCGCGCCGTGTCGTAGAGCCGTTCGGGCGCGCCGTGTCCGAAATCGTAGCACACGCCCAGCCAGCGCGGGTCTAACGCGCGAATCAGGTGCACCAGCAGTTCGGGGCGTTGCCCGACGCCGTCGCGGTTCTCAATCGTGAGGCGGACGCGGCGGCGGCGCGCCTCAGGCAACAGGCGTTGCAGAAACTGCGCCGTGCGCTCGAACTGCTCCTCCTCGCGCTCGGCGGTCAGATGCAGCCGAACCAACGGGGCTTGCAGCACCGACGCCGCTTGGAGACGGTCTATTACCTCGTCCATCCGCCGGCTCAGGTTCGCCTCGTCGCTGAGGTTAATCGGCTCCGAAGCCATCACGCCCGTAATCGTAACGCCGTGCCGATGGCAAGTCTCGCGCAGATTCTCCAGATAGCGCGGGTGTAGGCTTGGCAAGTGGCGGTCGCTGAGGCTAACGCCTTGAACATCAAGTTCGTGGAGCAGGGCAGCACAGGTCTCGATGGTCAGCTGTCCTGCCTCGAAGAGCGTATGTAGTGTGCGGGTCTCGCAGCTGAGTACAGGCGTGAGCGGTGCAGGTTTCGGCTCGCTGCGCTCCATCAGTTCGCCCACACGCTCCAGCTTCTCGAAAACGCCCCCAAAGCCTGCGTTCACCAGCGAGCGCACCCCCTCACGCAGGAAATCGCGCCGACTGGTGGGTTTCTCATGTCGGTTCATGAACAAAGCTATTATACCCTATCGGCGGGGCTTGAGAGAACCTTTTGCTGCGCTGATGGGTGAGACGCCCAGTCGCTCGCTCCGCACGCAGGGAAGGAGCTACCCCCCGCGTGCGGGGGGGGAACAATCGGGGCTGAAAAACGCTGAGTCAGCCCTCCCTGAGTGCAAGGAGCGAGGAATCGGGTGAGGGTCAACTGTGGGCTTAGTATCCGCCGCCGCCCAAATACTGCTCGAAGAACTTGCGCCCCAGCTCCATCATCTCGCGCTGTTGCTCAGGCGAGAGGCTCTGCCAATACTCAAAAGAGGCGCGCATCCCCTCGAAAATCATCTGGTTGCGCAGGTTCGGATCGGTGTTCATCCACATATTCGTGAGCGAGCGTAAGGCTTGCGCACGCTCTTCAGGGCTCATCTGCGCCAGCATATCGAGCAGCTGCTGTTGGAGTTGCGCGAATTGCTCCATTCGGTTGCCGCGCAGGGCGGTTGCAGGCAGGGGGCGCGCGTTCAAAATCACATAGACAGGCTTGGCGCTGAAGGGCGGCTGCAGCTGCTCCAGCGTCTCTTCCAAGTCTGGGGGTACGGGAATGTTCGTGCGGAACGAGTTGAGGGTGGATGTGCGTGGGTTGACCACCAGCACGCCGCCTAATTCGATATTCAGCAGGGCGCGCACCGAGCCGAGAATCTGTTCCGGGTTCGGCTCTGCGCCCAGCACGCGATTGACATACACCTTACGCCACACGACATCGCGTTGGTTCGCCGTGAGTTCATCGAGGGCGCGTTCCAGCGTCTCCGCTTGCGAGGGCGCCACACGCGCGGTCAGGTTCGGGTCTACGATAATCTGCACTTTAAACTTCTGGGCGACTTCCTGTGCGGCTTGCGCGATAGGGACACGCCCATCGTCCGCTTGCGCGGCGCCCCGCTGGGTGCGTGCGCCTGTCTGCGCGACGCCCAACGCCATCGTCGCTGCCAATCCTACCAACCACATCATTCGCATTTCGTTCGCCTCCATCAGAAAATGGCAGGAATCGATCCCTGCCTAACGAATATTGTACCATACGCACATGCAAAATGTGCTATAATTCCAACGCACGAGCGGCAGGAACTCTATGGGTAGGAGTGATAACCGATGGCTATGACACGCAGAACGGCAGGCGAATACCTGCTGGAGAAGGGTTTAATCACGCAAGAGCAGCTGGAGGACGCGCGCAAGGTTCAGGAAACCACGGGCAAGGACTTGGTGCAGATTCTAGTTGACCAAGCGGTTGTAAGCGAGCGCGACGCTTACGAGGCGAAAGCATTCGAACTGGGGATGCCATTTGTCGATCTTGATCGCGTACAACCGGAGCCATCCGCTCTGAATGTGGTCAAAGAGCATATCGCCAAGCGCTACAACGTTATCCCCGTCAAGAAGGACGGCAACATCCTATACTTGGCGATGGCAGACCCCAACAATGTGATGGCGATTGACGATGTGCGCGTGAATTCGCGCTGCGTGGTGCGTCAGGTGATTGCTGCGCCGGGCGCGATTGAGGATGCGATTCGCAAAGCGTATGGCGGTTCGGCAGTTGCAGCGACCGATGGTTCCACCCCTGCAGCGACCGACGGCGGCGCGCCTGCCCGCCCGCAAGACCTGCGCGGCAGCGTGATGACCGATATCGCCGCCTATAGCGCGCGCGGCGACACCGAAGACGACGAGAAAGCCGTCATCCGTGAGGCTGAGGAGGGCCCCATCGTCCGCGTGGCGAACACCGTAATCCAGCAAGCCATCAACGAACGCGCCAGCGACATCCATGTGGAGCCACAACCGCGCAACCTACGCATCCGCTATCGCATCGACGGCGTGCTGCACGAAGCCCTCTCGCTGCCCAAATATGTGCAAGCGCCGCTCATCTCCCGCTACAAAATCATGGCGGAAATGAACATCGCCGAAAAACGCCTCCCTCAAGACGGACGCATCCCTATCCGCTACCAAAACAAAGACTACGACCTGCGCGTCTCGTCTATCCCCACCCCGCACGGCGAGAAGATTGTTATGCGTATTCTGGACAAGACCAGCGTGCTGCTGGGCTTGAACAAACTCGGCTTCACCCCAGAGACGCAAGCCCGCCTCGAAGAACTAGTCATCCAGCCTCAAGGAATGGTTCTCTCCACAGGCCCCACAGGCTCAGGGAAAACCACCACCCAATACTCGGTACTCCATAAGCTCAACTCCGTCGAAAAGAACATCTTGACGATTGAAGACCCGATTGAGTACCAGTTGCCCGGCATTTCGCAGGTGCAGGTGAACCGCAAGGCGGGACTCACCTTCGCCAGTGCGCTGCGCGCGTTCCTGCGTCAAGACCCCGACATTATCATGGTGGGCGAGATGCGCGACTTGGAGACGGCGGAGATTGCGATTGAAGCGTCGCTGACAGGACACTTGGTGCTGTCGACGCTGCACACGAACGACGCGCCGTCTGCCGTGATCCGTATGGTGGACATGGGCGTGGAGCCGTATCTGATTGCCGCGACCGTGACAGGCGTGATGGCGCAACGCCTCGCGCGGCGCGTGTGCCAGCACTGCAAGGAGCCGCGCGAAATCCCCGCCGCCGACCTGCGCGCCTTCGGCTTCCAAATCGAAAACCCCGACCAGATGGTCACTATCTGGGAAGGCGTGGGCTGCGACCACTGCCGCGGACGCGGCTACGCCGGACGAGTCGGTATCTACGAACTGATGGTGGTCAACGCCGAAATCGCCGAACTTATCGTGCGACGCGCCCCCCTCTCCGACATCAAAGAAGCCGCCAAAGCAAACGGCATGAAGGAACTGCGCGAGGACGGACTCATCAAAGTGCTGGAAGGTATGACCACCCCCGACGAAGTGCGCCGCGTGGTCTTCACCGCAGGATTCTATTAATACTTCAGGAGGTCTCACCAACGATGACTATGAACCAGACGCCAACCGTAGCGATGCCAGGCGCGCAGACAGGCGGCGCCGCCGCGCCCACTGCGCCTCAACCCGCCGTCGCGCAGCCGCGCAGCCTCGAAGACGCCCACATCGACGAACTGCTCCATATCGTCACCGAGAAGGGCGCGTCCGACCTGCACCTGTGCCCCTACGTGGAGCCAGTCATCCGCGTCGACGGGCAACTCCTGCGCCTCAACTACGAAAAAGCGCAACCCACTCAGACCCAACGGATGATGTACGAAATCTTAACCGATGAACAAATCCAAAAGTTCGAAACGAACTACGAACTCGACTTCTCCTACAGCCTGCACAAAATCGCGCGGTTCCGCGTGAATGTGTATAAAGACAAGGGCGCGGTGGCGGCGGCGTTCCGCCTCATTCCCGCCCGCGTGCCCACCGTGCGCGAACTGAACCTGCCGCCCGTTCTGGAAGAGCTTACCCGCCGACCACGCGGACTGATTCTGGTGACGGGTCCCACAGGCTCGGGCAAGTCCACTTCGCTCGCCGCCATGATCAACCAAATCAACACCGAGCGCAGCGTGCATATCATCACCGTTGAAGACCCCATCGAGTACCTGCACCAGCACAAGTCCAGCATCATCAACCAGCGCGAGTTGGGACAGGACACGAAATCGTTCGCGGCGGCGTTGCGCTCGGCGCTGCGTGAAGACCCCGATGTTATCCTCGTCGGCGAGATGCGCGACTTAGAGACGATTCAGCTCGCCATCACCGCCGCCGAGACAGGACACTTGGTGTTCGCCACACTCCACACCAACAACGCCGCCGAATCGATTGACCGTATCGTCGATGTGTTCCCGCCTGGGCAACAGGAGCAGATTCGCATCCAGCTCGCCAACAACCTGCAGGCGATTATCAGTCAGCAGTTGCTGCCGCGCGCCGGTCAGCCAGGGCGCGTGCCTGCGGTGGAAGTGATGATTGCCACGCCAGCTATCCGCAACCTCATCCGCGAGAACAAGACCCACCAAATCCACACGATGATACAGACCAGCGGGCAGATGGGCATGCAGACGATGGACCAGTCGCTGCGCGACCTCTATGTGAAGGGCTGGGTCACCTACGAAGAGGCGATGTCGCGAGCGATTAACGCGGACGAGCTGCGCAAGATGATTGCGCCGACAGGCGGCGTTCCTGGCGCGCCCGGCACACCGCCGCCCCCACGCGGACGCTAAGGAGGTACACACACTATGCCGTACTTCAACTACACCATCCGAGACGCCAACGGGCAGACCCGTCAGGGCAAGGTGGAAGCGCCCAACGCCGAAGAGCTGAAGAAACGCTTGCAAGCAGAAGGATTGCAGGTGCTGGAGGTCACCGAAGACCGCAAGGCGCCGCGCGTGCCTGCAGGCGGCTACGGGCGCGTGAAACTCACCGACCTGGCAATCTTCTCACGCCAGTTTTCTACCATGCTGGACGCTGGCGTGTCGCTGATTCGGTGCCTGGATGTGCTGCAAGCGCAGACCAACAACGCCCGCCTACGCAAAATCCTGATCGATCTCTCCGCTCGCGTCGAATCGGGCGAGAGCCTCTCGCGTTCGATGGCGCGCCACCCCAAAGCGTTCAGCCAGCTGATTATCGGTCTCATCCGCGCGGGCGAGGTCGGCGGCGTGCTGGAAGAGTCGCTGCAGCGCATCGCAGCATTCCTCGAAAAAGATGTGGAGCTGCGCCGCAAAATCCGCTCCGCGCTGACCTACCCTGTCATCGTGCTGCTGGCGGCGATTGGAATCGTCATCTTCCTCGTGACTTGGCTTGTGCCCCAGTTCGCCGACCTCTTCAAGGAGCTGGGCATCAAGGAGATGCCCGCGATGACGCAGTTCCTGATTGACCTCAGTGCGCTCTTCACGCAACGCTGGTATGTGGTGGTTCTCTCGGTGATTGTAATCCTGATTGCCTACAAGCTGTTCGTGAGTACGCGCGTGGGCAGGCGCGTCGCCGATCGGGTCAAGTTGCGTATCCCCGTGTTCGGACCACTCCACCACAAGATTGTGATGGCGCGATTCAGCCGCACGATGGGCACACTGCTCGCGTCGGGCGTGCCTATCCTGCAGGCGATGGAGACCGTCGCAGGCGTCGTGGGCAACTCGGTCGTATCGGACGCGGTCATCGAATCGCGCTCGCGCATCCGCGAAGGCGAGAAGATTGCCGACCCGCTCCAACGCAGTAAGATGTTCTCGCCGATGGTCGTCCACATGATAAGCGTCGGCGAGGAGTCGGGTTCGCTGGATCACATGCTCAATAAAATCGCCGACTTCTACGAGAACGAGGTGGAGATGACCATCGCGAGCCTCACCGCGGCGATTGAGCCTGTGATGATTGTGCTACTGGGCTTCATCGTCGGTTTCATCGTGATTGCGATGTTCCTGCCGATGATAGAGGTCATCTCGAACCTCAGCCAGAACCAGAGTTAATGCTTCCTCTGTGGAGCATTGTTTTCGGCGTCGCGTTCGGGGCGGCGGTAGGCAGCTTTTTGAATGTGCTGGTCTACCGCTTGCCCCGAAACCTTTCGATAGCCTTCCCGCCGTCGCATTGTCCCACATGTGGCCATCGACTCGGCATTCGCGACCTATTCCCGCTACTGAGCTACTTGGCGCAGGGGGGTAAGTGTCGCTATTGCCGTGCGCCAATCCCCATCCGCTACTTTCTGGTGGAGTTGTGGAACGCGAGCGTATGGGCATGGCTGTGGCATCAGTGGCTGATTGTGGGCGAGTCGCCGCTGCGATTCGTGTTCTACGCGCTGGCGGCGTCTGTGCTGATTGCTATCTTTTTTATTGACCTGCAGCACTACATCATTCCAGACGAGTTGAACGCGGCGTTGCTGATACTGGGGCTGCTGCACGCGGGACTGCTGCGCGGTATGCCGACCGACTGGGACTGGGCGTCGCTGGGGGTGCTGAACCTGCGCAACGCGGCGTTGGGCGCACTGATAGGCGCAGGGCTGTTCAGCCTGATTGCGATTCTGGGGCGTGTGGCATTTCGTAAGGACGCGATGGGGCATGGGGATATCAAGCTCGTGCGCGGCATGGGCGCGCTGCTGCTGACGCCTGGCATGCTGGTCGCGTTCGGCATCTCGATAGCGACAGGGGCGATTCTGGGGGGCTTGTGGACGCTGTGGCGCGCGCGCCAAGCCAGCGCGGTCGTCCGCGCCGAGAACGCCGACACCGAGCCACCGCCGCCTGAGCCGATTGGCAGTCTCATGCTCGCATGCGCGCTCTACACGCTGTGGGTGGACGCCATGATTACTCTGTTGCCGCGCCGTCTACAACAGCGCGTGTACGCCTCGCTCGGTCAGCCTGAAGAGGAGCTCGCTGACGACGCATTTGAAGAGACGCCTACGATGCTGCCGTTCGGTCCGTTTTTGGCGATAGGCGCGCTAATCGTGATGCTCTTCGGCAACGCCTTCTCAGGTTGGGTGCAAGCCTATTTCGCTTGGGCTGGGTTTTAGGCTACTTGAAGTGTAGGGGGCTTCGTGGCGTTGGACAC
>JARJMV020000296.1 GCA_029335935.2 bacterium | reverse complement strand
CGTTGCGTGAGTCGTTGCTCTCCAGTAGGTAGGGCTGGCTCTCTACTTCTTCGTGTAGGTCGCGTTCTTGCACGCCCTGCTCGAGCACCGATTCGGGGATATGCGACTCGAAGCCGCAGCCTGCGCGCTGGTACACGTTATTAATGGGGGTGTCGGTCAGGAATGGGGGGAGCTGGGTGGGCGGATTGCCGCGCGGGGAGTCGCTCCAAGCCACCGCCACATAATCTTCCAAGTGTAAGGTCGTGATGTCGGTGTAGCGCCAATCCTCCTGCTTAGGGGTGGGGATGGGCAGCTGCAGAAATCGGTCGTATGCTTCTAAGCGTCGCTGGATATGCCATTCGGGTTCGCCAAGAGCGCGCGCCTGCTGCTCGATGCGCTCGCGCGTCAGCCCCTTCGGAACATCCTTGAGAACCTCCGTCGTCATTCGATAGCCTCCTGAATACTTAGCGTGGCTAAATTATGGCACATTCGGTGGGCTGGAGTCAACTACCTCCACTATCTTCCCGTCATACGCGAGTTCGATGCCAGCGGGCAGTTCGGCGTTGGTGGTCTCGTAGTCCAAGTCGTGGGTGAGGTGCGTGAAGAGCGTGCGTTGTGCCTGGAGCTGCAGGGCGACTTCCACCGCTTTGTCGAAGTGGAAGTGGGTGGGGTGTGGGGCGCGGCGCAGGGCATCCAGCACCAGCAGTTTCAGCCCCTGTAGCCGTTCCCAAGTTTCAGGCGGGATGTAGCTCACATCCGTCACATAGGCGAAGTCGCCGATACGAAACGCGAGGATGGGCATCTCGCCGTGAAACACGCGCAGGGGTTCGATCGTCAGTTCGCCGAGTTGCAGCGTCCCTGCAATCTCGCGAAACTCTATCTGCGGGGTGCTGACGCCTGGCGGGTAGGGGAAAAAGATATATCGGAACACGCGCTTGAGGTCGTCCAGCGCGCTGGCTTCGGCGTACACGGGCACGGTGCGCCCTGTGTAGATGGTGAAGCCGCGAATGTCGTCCAGCCCCATGATGTGGTCGGCGTGGGTGTGGGTAATTAGCACGGCGTCGAGGTGTTGGTCTAATCCCGTGCGCAGGAGTTGGAGTCGCAGTTCGGGTGGCGCGTCGATGAGGATTTGCGTGTTGCCTGCCTGCACATGCACGCTGGGTCGGGTGCGGTGGTTGCGCGGGTCAGTGGAGGTGCACACGGCGCATCGGCAGCCGAGTTGCGGCACGCCCATCGAGGTGCCACAGCCCAAGACGGTGATGCGCACTTGTTGCTTAGCCCTCCTTCTCTTGGTGTAGGAGTGTGAGCGCGTGGCGCAGGGTGGGGTTCAGTCGGTTCGCGACAGCTTGCGCAGCGACGGCGATGGCTTGGCGCACGGCGTAGCGGTCGGAGCGTCCGTGCCCGATGATGCACACGCCGTCCACGCCCAGCAGCGGCGCGCCGCCCCACTCGCGGTAGTCCAGTCGCCGCTTGATGCGCCCGAACGCGGGTTTGAGCAGCGCGAGCGGCAGCTTGTTGAAGGCGTTCCGCGTCAGCTCCTCCTTGACCACCTTCAGCACCATCTCCGCGACCCCCTCGCTGGTCTTGAGAAAGATATTCCCTACGAAGCCGTCGCACACCACCACATCGGCGACGCCCTCGTAGAAGGTCTTGCCCTCCACATTGCCGATAAACTCCTCTTTGAGTTGGCTTTGCAGGAGCTGGTACGCCTCTTTGGTGAGGCTGTTGCCTTTGGTGGCTTCCTCACCGATGTTGAGCAGTCCCACGCGTGGGTTGGGGATTTCCAGCACCTGTGCAGCGTAGATTTGCCCCATCAGTGCGAAGTCGAGCAGTTGGCGCGGGGAGCAGTCGACGGTTGCGCCGCTATCGAGCAGCACGCAGCGTCCCGTGTAGGTGGGTAGTACGGTTGCAATTGCGGGGCGGTCGACATAGGGAAGCCCGCCCCAGAGCAGTTTGGCGGTGACGCCCACCGCGCCCGTGTTGCCCATCGACACCAGCGCGTCCGCTTTGCCCTCTTTCACGAGCATAGCGGCGACCACGAGCGACGAGTCGCGCTTGCGTCGGATTGCCATCACAGGCGCGTCGTCCATCGTGATGACTTGCGAGGCGTGGTGAATGGCGAGGTTGTCGGGTCGCCCGCGTTTGGGCAGCAGCGGCTCGATCTGTGCGCTATCGCCCACGAGCAGGATTTCGAAGCTAACCTGTCGCGCCGATTCGAGCGCGCCTGCCACAATCTCGTGGGGAGCATGGTCGCCCCCCATCGCATCGACAGCTATGCGCATCGTTTAGTCTTGTGAAGCCATGTCTGCAGTAATCGCCACCTCGTACTTGCGCTTTTTATAGTAGCCGCACACGGGGCAGGCGCGGTGAGGCAGCGTCTGCGCGCCGCAGTGCGTGCAGCGGCTCAAGCCGGGCAGCTCCAGCTTGTAGTGCGTGCGTCGTTTCGCGCCTCGCGCATGTGAGTGTCGTCGTTTCGGGTTCGCCATCAGTTTGCCTCCTTACGAATCTTCGCCATACCACGCTCGCGCCAACGCCTCAAACGCGGGATGACCCGTCTTCGGCGCACAGCTGCAAGCGCCCTCGTTAAGGTTCTGTCCACAGGTGGGACAGAGCCCTTGACAGTCTTCCTGACAGACGGGCGCTATCGGCAGCTCCAGCAGGAGGTACTGCCGTAGCAGGTCGTCTGCGTACAGATAGTTCCCCTCAAACACGGGGAACGAGTCCCGATCGTCCACTTCAGCATAGCCTGACGCACTGAGCGCGGCGGGCGTGCCGTTCAGCAGAAACTCCTCGTGCAACTCAAACGACACAGGCTGCTGAAAGTAGTCCAAGCAGCGTCCGCATTCCAGCCATACGACCGTACGGAACTCGCCGTAGAGCCGCAGGATGCGTCCGCCGCTTTCGGCGACCAGCGTCCCACGAATCGGTTCCGCCAGCGGGGGAGCCTCTTCCCGCTCCAGCCAGAGTTCAATCGGGTACTCTACGCGCCGTCCAGGATGCTGGACGACATCATTCAAATCCAACCGATACATGTTCATCACAGCTCCCCCTGTAGCCTGCAGGCTACGAATCAGGATTATACCCCATCACGCGCGAGGTTTACAACCAGCGCGTCGCTCGGTATAATTCGGCGCGATGCGCACACGACGCTGGGGCTACGCCGTCGGGCTGACGGGCTTAATGGTGCTGTTAGGTGGGTTCGCGGTGGGGCGGTGGACGCGCGTACGCTATGTATCGCTCC
Organism: bacterium; assembly: GCA_029335935.2. Taxonomy (GTDB): domain Bacteria; phylum Armatimonadota; class Fimbriimonadia; order Fimbriimonadales; family GBS-DC; genus GBS-DC. The sequence goes on along the minus strand of JARJMV020000296.1, from coordinate 2,624 downwards.
CTGCGCCTGTGCAGGAGCCGATACGCCTTGCTGTGTTGGGCGATTTCCACATCGTCGATGAAGCCAGCATGCGCCATGCGCGCGCCTGCCTCCAGCGGGCGATGGAGGAGAACCCCGACATGATTTTACTGGTCGGCGACTATGTGCATTCGCCTTCTGGATTGCCCTATCTCCAGTGTGCGCTGCAGGGCGTGCGCGCGCCGCTGGGCGTCTATGCCGTGCTGGGCAACCACGACCACTGGTCGGGCAAGGACGCGGTGGTTGACGCGCTGCAAGCAGCGGGCGTGCGGGTCCTCATAGACGAGAACCTCTCGGTGCGCATAGGCGCAATTGCGCTGACGCTGGTGGGAATCTACGACCTGTGGTTTCGCAAGCCCGATTGGGCAGCGGTGTTCGCAGGCGTTCCGCGCCAGCCGCGCCATCCTGTGATTCTGTTATCGCACAATCCTGACGCCGTGCTTAGCCCCTATCGCGACCGCGCGACGCTGATTGTGGCGGGTCATACGCACGCTGGGCAGGTCTGGGCGCCGACCACGGCGCATCGCGCCATGCAAAAACTCTTCGGGCGTAGCTTCATCCCCAAGACGCGCTACGGCACGAGCCATCCCTACGGACTGCACCGCGAGGACGAGACTTGGGTTTACATCACCAGCGGAGTCACGCGCGGACGCAGCGTGCCGCGCTGGTACACGCGCCCCGAACTGAGCATTATCGAGCTCACGCCCAAGTAAAATCCTACACGGGGAAGCCGAACGCCTGCAGCATCTGCTTGCCCTCCTCCGAAATCCGTTCGGGCGTCCAGAGCGGATCGAAGGTGAACTCCACATGGACATCCTGGACGCCCTCGATGCTCATGGCGCGGTCGCGGATTTCATCGGCGAGCATATCCCCGACAGGGCAACCAGGCGAGGTGAGCGTCATGAGAATCGAGACCTCGCCTGCGTCGGAGACCTGTAAATCGTACACCAGCCCGAGATCCGCGATGTTGAGCGGGATCTCGGGGTCGTACACATCGTGCAGCACTTCCCACACTTGGTCGCGCAGGGTGTTCATGCGATTCTCACCCCACGCGCCATCGCTTCAAGTCGGCGCACGCGCTCTTGCACGGGCGGGTGCGTGCTGAACAGCGCGGCGATACCGCCGCCGCGCAGCGGGTTCACGATATACATGTGCGCGGTCGCGGGTTGCGCGTGTTCGTTGGGGATGCGCTGCGCTGCCGCTTCGAGCTTACGCAGGGCGTTCACCAAGCCGATGGGCGTGCCTGCAATCTCCGCGCCTGTCTTGTCCGCCTCGTATTCGCGTGCGCGGGAGATGGCAAGCTGCACAATCATCGCCGCGATGGGCGCAATAATCACGAGCGCCAACGCTGCCAGCGGGCTGCCGCCGCGCTCGTCACGGCTGCCGAAGAAGATGGTCGCGTAGTAGAACATGTGCGCCAGCGCGGAAATCGCGCCTGCAATCGTGGCGGCGACCGCCATAATCAGCGTGTCGCGGTTCTTGATGTGCGCCAACTCGTGCGCAATCACGCCTTTGACCTCCTCGTAGCTCATCAGCTGCAGCAGTCCCTGCGTCACGGCGACCACGCCTTTTTCAGGATTGCGTCCCGTGGCGAATGCGTTCGGCTGCATGTCGGGGATCAGGTACAGGCGGGGCATCGGCAGGTTCGCACGATGGCACATCTCGCGCGTCATCTGGTACAGCTCAGGCGCGTCGCGCTCCGAGAGCGGCTGCGCCCCCGACATCGCGACCACTAACTTGTCGCTGAACCAGTACGAGCCGAGATTCATAATCGCCGCGAAGACCAGCGCGACGATGATGCCCGTCTGACCACCCAGTAGATTGCCTATCCAAATCAGTATCAGCGTCAGTGCCGTCAGCAACAGACCCGTTTTCAACATATTGAGCATACTGGCTACCCTCCGCTGATATTATACCTGAGGAGCGCGTTTGGGGTTCCACTGAACATCGGGGCAGGCGCGCCGACAGGGCAGATACGCGATTGTGGGGGGGGTACAGACGCGCAGGTCTGCCCTACAGAAGGGCGCATATCAATCTGAACCCCTTGACACACCAACTGGTCAGTTTGGTATACTACTGGCACTGTGTCAAGTCGTGTGCGGCTGTGGCTTTTGCTGCTTGTCGCTCTGCTGAACAGCGGAGGGGCAGGCTATTGGGTATGCCACGACCAGATACGCAGCGGCTGCTTCTGGCTCAAGGTCTGCAGCGAGGATGTCAGCGCACCGTGGAGCGATTCCCACGCGCATCCCCCAAGTGAAGAGCCCACATTTGATGATCGCGCGTGCGATTGCCATTTCGTTTCTGCGGATGTGCTTATTCAGAGCGCGTCTTCGCTCGTATCAGTCGTCCTCAAAAGCGACGCGCCCTTACCACCGTCGGTCTTATCCGACCTCGCGGTGCAAGCGTCCCTACTTCCTATCCCGACCTACCGGGCGCCGCTACCCCCGAACCCCGTCACTCGAACCTCCACTCTTCGCGCACCTCCTGTTGCATAACCCCGGCGCACGGAGAGTCCCCTCAGTGCCACTATCCCACTCGGTGCGTCGGGGTCCCGCCGACGAAATGCAAGCCAGGAGCCTCGGCGGCCCCCCCCCCACATCAAGACA
>JARJMV020000295.1 GCA_029335935.2 bacterium | reverse complement strand
GCGCGTGCAAGCCTCGCTCACTTCGCGCTTCAAGATTCTGGCGGATATGGACATCGCCGAGAAGCGTGTGCCCCAAGACAACCGCATCAGCGCGACCATCGACGGACGCGAGTACGACTTCCGCGTCTCCACCCTGCCCTGCCTCTATGGCGAGAAGATAGTGATGCGCGTGTTGGATAAATCCAGCGAGCGCGTCTGGCTGGAGAAACTCGGCTTCCTGCCCGATACGCTCAGTAAACTCGAAGAGGTCGTCAGCCGCTCCTACGGCATCATCCTCGTGACGGGACCAACGGGTTCGGGTAAGTCCACCACGCTTTACTCGATACTCTCGCGCCTCAACACGGGGCTGGTGAACATCATCACGGCGGAAGACCCTGTGGAGTACGAGCTGCCAGGCATCAACCTAGTGCAGGTGAACCCGAAGGCAGGGCTGACCTTCGCGAGCGCGCTGCGCGCGATGCTGCGTCAAGACCCCGACATCATCATGGTGGGCGAGATGCGCGACCGCGAGACCGCCACGATTGCGATAGAAGCCGCGCTCACGGGGCACTTAGTGCTGTCCACCTTGCACACCAACGACTCTTCCAGTGCGCCGCCGCGCCTGACCGAGATGGGCGTGGAGCCGTTCATGATTGCCTCGTCGCTGATTGGCGTGCTGGCGCAACGACTGGTGCGCACGCTCTGCCCGCGTTGCAAAGAACCCTATTCGCCCACAGAATCGGAATTCACGCGCTACGGGTTCACCCCGCCCCCGAACCTTCACGAAATCACACTCTATCGCGCCAAGGGGTGCGAAGCCTGCAAAAACACAGGCTACAAGGGACGCACAGGCATTCACGAACTGCTCGTGATGTCCGACCCCGTGCGCGATTTGATACTCAAACACGCCGCATCCTACGCCATCCAAAAAGTCGCCGTAGAGCAGGGCATGCGACTGCTCAAGGAGGACGCTTTAGAGAAAGTGCTACTGGGGCGCACCAGCATCGAGGAGATTGTGCGCGTTATCTACAGCGGATAGGAGGCTCTTATGGTCGCTCGAACGGAATCCATCATGCAGAGGGTCAAGGAACTGGCAGTGCTGCCGCAGGTGGTGCATCAGATTATTCAACTGACCAACAACCCCAACGCCAGCGTGAAGGACTTAGAGCGGTTGATTAGCATCGATCAGGGCATGTCGATGCGCGTGCTGAACACAGTGAACTCGGCGTACTACGGCTTCTCGCGCAAGATTGCCTCTGTAAAGGACGCGGTGATGCTGCTGGGTTTCAAAACCGTGCGCAACCTGGCGATGACTGTCAGCGTGTTCGATATGTTTGTGGGCAAGACCGATCAGCAGAACCTGCGGCGAGGCAAGTGGTGGCGGCACTCCATCGACGCGGCGTTGTGCGCGCGGATGATTGCCACGCAGGTCAGCGGCGTCTCGCCCGATGAGGCGTACACGGCAGGGCTACTGCACGACATCGGCAAGCCACTGCTGGACCGCTACGGCAGCGCGCCCTACGAACAAGTAGAAGACTTGGCGGCGCAGGGGGTTCCTGAACTGCAAGCAGAGATGCAGGTGTTCGGCTGCACCCACACCGAAATCGGTCGCGCCGTGAGTTTACACTGGGGGTTCCCCGAAAAGCTGGTGGAGGCGATAGGCGAGCATCACGCGCAAGCGCAGGGCGATTGGCAAGACGCACGACTGATCGCTGTGGTGGTGTTAGCCAATCATCTGGCGCACCTACTGCGTCAGCCCGACGCGCCCGACGACTGGTGGTTCTATCTCCCCGACTGGCTCACCAAGACGCTCCAGCTGCAACCCCAACAGTTGCAGTCGCTCTATCTGGGGTGTGAGGCGGAGATTCAGTCCTCGCCGATGGCTGCACTGGGGCGATAGCAGCCGCTAATGTAAGCCCAACGCTTGCTCAGCCGCTTGAGTCCAGTAGCGTCCATCCTCAAGGTGAGCAGAGACTTGGGGGAGCTGCGCCGCCAGCTCGTTCAGCCCCATTAGAGGCAGGTCGGGCAGCTGGGGAAAGATGACTATTTTGCCGGGATAGTGGTGTGCCTGCACGGCGCGCAGAGCGTCAGGGAGCGCGTTCAACCCGCCAATCGCGCCGATGACTTTACGCGCAGGCAGTGCGCCCTCCGCCACAAGGCGCAGGCACTCGGCGATATCGTCCATCGTGGAGCCGCTGCTGCCCAGCAGACGCATATGACGCGACGCGAGCAGCGTCCAATCCAACTCGACTCTCTGCCCCTTGGGAATGCCTGCAAACAGGTTCAGCACGCCGCCGTCGGTGAGTAGGGGGTAGGTCAGCGCGACGGCGTTAGGGTCGGAGGCGAGCAACATCACTTGGTCGTAGCCGTAGGGGCAGAGGGCGCGCAGGTGCGCCCGCTGCGCCTCAGGCTCGGCGTCGGCGTTGCAGTAGAACTGGAGTTCAACGCCTCCCGCTTGCGCGAGGGGCGTCCCCATCGCTTGCAGCGGCGCAAGGCGTTCAGGATGACGGTCCACCACGACTATCTGGGCAGGCGGTTCGGGGCGTGTGAGCGCGTAGAACAGCTGCATCTGTCCCATCGCGCCGCCTGCGCCAAACAACAAGAGCCGATCCCCCTTGCGCAACGCAGTGTCGCGCGTGTGGCGGTAAGCGTCAGTGATGTCCCAGCTAGTTGTGCCTGTTATCTGTAGGCGGTCGTAATGGAGCCTGCCGACATCAGTAGGTACAGCGTTCAACTGATGATGACAGGTGAAGCTGAGCGCGCCGCCGTAACTGAGCGCATCGGCGGCGGTCTCCAGCAGTGCTGGCGTCGGGGCGCCGAAAATCAGGATATCGGTGAAGCCGTCAGGCGCGTAGGTCTCGCGCAGGCGTCGGAGTGAAATAGGGTCGTAAAGGCGCTCCGCACTCGCTTCCAAGCGCACGGTGTGCATGCCGAGTTGCTGTGCAGTGTGGAGAAACTCGTCAGCGAGGGAGTTGCCACGCGAATCGACGACGATAACGGCGACGCCCCCTGTAGCTTGGACATTCCTGTCCAAGCA
>JARJMV020000291.1 GCA_029335935.2 bacterium | reverse complement strand
GGCTTGGACATTCCTGTCCAAGCGCCATTCGTCGGCGGGGACGCCGACGCTACGCCCCAGTGGCTTGGACTTTCTTGTCCAAGCGCCATTCGTCGGCGGGGACGCCGACGCTACGCTACAGTGGCTTGGACAGTCTTGTCCAAGCGCGGTTTGTCGGCGGGGACGCCGACGCTACAGTGGCTTGGACATTCTTGTCCAAGCGCCATTCGTCGGCGGGGACGCCGACGCTACGCTTTGCACGGGCAGGAACGCCGTGCGACGGGGTGCATTATACCCTACTGCGTCGTCTGATTATTCCCACCGAACAAGATGCGATAGTAACAATACACAATTAGGGCGGTGAAGAAGCCCCATGCGCTCAACATGAAAATCCAACCCTGAATATTCATTCGATGACCTCCGCGCGTTGCATGCTCTTGCGCACATTCCAAGCATACCAGATGGCAGCAATTTGCAACACGAACACCAAAATCACGAACCCGCGCACCATCCAGATATGCCATCCGACTTGTAACCCTGCCGCTTCAATCGGTCGGGTGAATAGCTCGCCTGTTCGGAAGGGGGTAATCACATTCTCCCAGTACCAGAATCCGAGAATCGCCGCGAGGATGATGGGCGTGATATACTTGGCACAGTAATAGAAGAATCGGGGTACGCGCAGCAGTGCGCCCTGATGCATCTCGTGCCAGATTTTATCTGCGCCGAAAATCCACATCAGAATAATCACCTCAATCAGTGCCATCAGCGGCGGTCCGAAGGTTCCTGACCAGAAGTCGTAGACATCGATGCCGCCTTTGATCCAGACGGCAAATTGCACGCCGATCAGCCAGAAGAGGGCGAGCGCCGCCACGGCACGCTTGCGTGTCAAGCCGAACTCGTCCTCCAGAAACGCGATAATCGGCTGGCACATCGCCACCACAGAGGTCATGGCAGCGAAGAAGAGCAACAGGAACCACAAAAAGCCCAGCAGGTTGCCCGCAGGCAGAAAGCCGAAGATGGCAGGCATCGACACAAAGCCCAAGTAGAAGCTGCCCTTCGAGGCAATCAGTTGCGCCGCCGCCACCCCAAAAAACGCCGACGCCGCCGGCAACGCTATCGACGCCCCCAGCACCACCTCCGCGAAGCTGTTGGAAGCTGTGGTGGACAGCCCCGTGAGCGTCACATCATCATTCTTGCGCAAGTAGGAGGCGTAGCACTGAATCGCCCCCATCCCCAAACTGAGCGAGAAGAACACCTGTCCCGCCGCCGCAAGCCAAGTTTTCGAATCAAACAAGACGAACACCTCTTTACCGTCGCGCTCGATGTACCATTTCGGCTCCCACAGGAACGCAATCCCGTTCATCACGCCGTACTCATCCGAGACGGGATGCCCCAGCGTGAAGACGCGAATCATCAGCACGACAGCTAACACAAAAAGCAACGGCATCGCGACTTTCGCCAGCGCCTCAATCCCGCCAGAGACGCCGCGCACCATCAGCCACAGCGTCAAGAAGTAGACTACTGCGAAGACGGCGAGCGTAAAGATATCTGGGGACAGGAACACACTGCTCTCGGTTTCGCCAGAATATTGCCCCAAAAACGCGGCGTAAGGCGCAAGCACCGTATTCGAAATCTGCTCGGTGGTCATACCCTCTTGGAGTTGCGTGCGATCCACTTGCGGGATCTGCCCCATCAGCGTCTTGAGGCTATACCCCAGCGTCCACGAACCGAGATAGGAATAGTAGAACAGGATGAGCGTCGGGATGAACAGTCCCAGCACGCCGAGATACTTGGCGATGGGGTGGCGCCACATCAGTTGGAACATGGCGGGGGTCGTGCCGTGTCCGCGCACGCCGCCGTAGCGTCCCATCGCCCACTCCAGCCACATTAGCGGGATTGCCATCAGCAGCAGGCAGATAAAGTACGGGATGAGGAACGCGCCGCCGCCGTTCGCCGCCGCCTGCCCAGGAAAGCGCAAAAAGTTGCCCAAGCCGATGGCGTTGCCTGCCATCGCCAGCACTAAGCCTATCCGTGTACCCCAGTGTTCACGTCCGCCATTAGTTGCCATGCGTTACCTCCGTGTGTAGCACAAAGCTCCTAATTTCGCAACGACTCGCTACCCTCCTGCTACTTCAGTAAGTTTGGGTCGGTGGCGCGCTGTTCACGCACGCGCGGTTTGGGGCGCGAGTGCGCCTTAAGCTCGCTCAGCAGCGCGTCATACTCCGCGCGCTCTACAGGGATGGCGACCGGTTTCTCGCGCTTGCTGGAGAGGATGAGCGCGTTGATGATTTCCACCGTGCCTATCCCCTCCGCGCCCGGAGTAATCAGCGGCTCGTCGTACAGAACGGCGCGTGCGAAGTTTTGAATGAGCGCGGGCTGACCCTTTAGGGCGCCTTCGGGCAGGGGGGATAGGGGCGGCTCGATAGACTCTGCAGGGATGCCGTCCCACATGCCCTCGGCTTCATAGGTGAACTGTCGGATGGAGTGCTTAAGTTGCCACACTTGCAGTTGACCGTCGTGCAGGCGCAGTTTGCCCCTGTCGCCGCAGATTTCGATGAGGTTCTCGCTGGGTTCCTCGTTGGTGGTGGCGTAGAGGTAGCCGTGTGCGCCATTCGGGTATTCCACGAGCGCAAAGGCTTCATCTTCGGTTTCGATTGCGTGCAGGGCTGTGCGGGTCTGCCCCCACATACGGCTGGGCATGCCGCCGAGCCAGAGCCAGAGGTCGATGGAGTGCGGAGCTTGGTTGATAAGTACGCCGCCCCCCTCACCAGCCCAAGTGGCGCGCCAACCGCCCGAATCGTAGTAAGCTTGCGTGCGATACCAGGCGGTGATGAGCAGGGTGCGTCGCACCTCCCCCAAAATACCCTGCTCGATGAGGCGTCGCGCGGCTTGCACCTCTGGACGGAAGCGGTGCTGGTAGCCTATCGCGAACTTTTTCTGGGCGCGCTGCGCCGCTGCTATCATTCGGTCGCCGTCGCTCACCGACACGCATAGCGGCTTCTCCACCAACACATGCAGTCCGTGTTCAAACGCGCTGACGGCTACAGGAGCGTGGTCGTAGTGCGGCGTGGCGATGATGACGGCGTCCAGCAGCCCGCTACGAAACATCTCCTCGTGCTGAGTGAAAGCGGGCACGCCATACTGCACACCCGCCGCCTGCGCACGGTCGATGTGTGTGTCGCACACAGCGGTCAACTCCGTTTCTGGCACGACCTCTTTGACAAAGCGGCAGTGTCCCAAGCCCATGCCGCCCAAGCCCACGACGCCCACGCGCAAAGTCTGCATAGGAGAGGAGTTCGCCAACCCTTGCGCCTCTCCTGCTACGCACGACCAGCCTTAGCGATTATCCGCGGAGGTAGATATCGGGTCCCAGCGGCGGGCACTCGAAGTTGTCGGCGCCGCGCTTGCGCAGATGCACGCCGTACCACACCACGAGGTCTTCATTCAGCGTGCGCTCGCCGTTCACATACTGCATGATGTTCGCGAACGAGCCCGAGCTGCCAATCATTTCCGTACTGCGCGCCTTGAGAACCCACACATCGCCATCCCCGATGTCCCGCTTCTCGAAGAAGCCGTCTTTCGGATTAGGCACAATTTCGGCGGTAAAGCCCGTACTCAGCTTACGCACGCGCCATCGTGGATTTCGGTTGGGCCAGCGCAGGCGCATCGCCTCGATGCGAATCGGCTGCCAGCGTTCGCGCCGTGCGCCACCCGGCAAGTCGGTCTCCTCCACCACCAAGCCGCCTACGCCGTCCAACGCGAAGTGGAGACGCCAGTAGCCGTTGTGCAGTCGCCCGTAGCACACACAGCTGCTGTCCGTGTAGCCATACTGGAAGCGCGGCTTGAGAATCCCTGCGCGGTGGAACCGCCAGCCCGTGATGTATCGGTACCAGCCTGCCGAACACTCGGTGATAAGCAGGATTTCTTGACCGTCTGGCTCCTCATGGATGCCTACGCCTTTGAAGTTGCCTGAGTCGTTGCCGTCATCGCAGATGGTAATCGCGCGGCTACCAGGGTTTGCAAAGCGCAGCCCGTTGCCCAAGTCTGTGCCTGTACACTTGAAGCAGGTCTCACTGTAGAGCCAGTCGCGGTAGGGACCGCAGGCATTATTGTCGTAGAACACATTCAGCACGGGCATCCCGCCGCGCTTCAGCACGAGGCGATTGTTGTAAAACACATCGGCAATCTCCACGCCAGAGCCATAAGTTTGACCATCGCTTCTACTGCCGCTGGGGCGCCGCACCAGCATGCTCCAGACGGGGTTGCTGGCGGGCCATGCAAGGGCTTGCCATGCCGTACCGCCCACGTCTGTACACCCACCCCCTGAAGGCGGACCACCGCACGCGGCAGGAAAGAAGTCGCTTGCTGCCGTGCCAAACGCCGCTACGCGCGCGTCGGTCATGTCGATTAGAAAGTGCCCAATCTCGCTCTCGCGCCCGCTTCCAGAGCGGAAATGGAGCAGCACCGACACTAAGCGGTGATCAGGCACAAAGTTGGGGAACGGGTCGATGCGCCCCCAGAGGCTTTCGGGGGCGGCTTCGGCAATCACGGGGGGCATTCCCGGCGAGCAGTCGGCGATTCCGCGCCGTAGCGGCTCACCATACTTGGGGTCCGACGCCAGAATCTGCACAGCGTCGTGATACTCTGCCTCGCTGAAGAAGTCGGGCTGACCCTTGATTGGCACTATCTCCACGCGCTTCGGCGTCGGGAAGTCCGCCTCCACCTGGTAGCCGAGATTGTTGTCGTAGTCGTAAATCACCAGTACTGCGTGATCGGGATACAGCACTACGCCCGGCTCGCGGCTGGGCGGGTTCTGCAGATACGCCGACAACACATTGTAGCGCACCTTGCGCAGGAAACTGAGGCGAGGATGCTCCCAAAGCATTCGCGCGTAGTCGCGCATCTGGCGTTCGGGAATCACATAAAACACGCCTGAACGAATGTTCATCCCTTTCACGGGAACCGCCTCGCGCAAGGAGCGAATAATCGGCAGTCCCAGCGGATTATCCGCCTGTAAAGATACCAAAGCATTGATTAACTTATCCATAATACCCTCCTGTATACGCAGTGGCTGCGTTGGCCTGCGCAGATTGCCAAGAGCGTCGGGCACGAGAGTTTCGCGAATCGCCGCACGGACAGCAAACTAACGAAGTATACCCTAAATTTGAAGGTCATCTGGGAAAGTCAGCATGCGACTCTAATAGATTGGTGCGGGATGGCGCGCTGCTGTTTTTAACCCCCTCCGTAGGTTCCCCGAGGCAGTAGGGGGAACCTATTCCGTTCAGCGGCATACAGGAGCGCACGCAAAACAGAAGAGACGATCGAACCTTCGAAGGACTCAAGACCGCTCTTAGGGGGTACGCCGTTTGCGTGTCTTGAGGTACTGCTCTTCCAGTTTTTCCAGAACTTCAGGGGTAGGGCGAGCCGTTCTTTTGGGCGGCGCGTCAGGCGCGGTTGCCCGACCCGACTTGAGCAGCTGCAGGTCGTCTTCGGCAAGCAGCGCCACATAGCGTAGGCGGAAAGTTTTCTCATCGTCGGTGAGGCGGCTGCGCGCCTCTTCCGAAAGCGAGTTCAGCCATCGTTCGTGCATGCGAGTCTGCTGCTCGGCGTGGCGTGCGCGTATCGGTTCGGGCAGACTGTCCAGATCCAAGTCCACCGCAATCTCTTGGGGGGAATAGATTTTGAGGACTGCGCCTGTAGCGTTCGCAAGGTGGGGCGCATAGCGTCCCTCCTGTGGCTCCTTACCCTGCACCTCACGCGCACGCACCTGCACTCGGTCGCCTTCCTTGAACTTCGCCATATAGCAATTATACCTGAACGCACCGATGGTCTCTAATTTTTTTTGCGCGCACTGCCGAATTATACTGCGTTGGAGGGAAGTGATGAGAAGTGAACCACGTTTCAATCGTTCGTTGGTGTGGACGCTCTCTTTGGCGATTGGTTGCGCGACGGCAGCTGCGATGGCTATCAACAGCTGGCTTATTTACAACGCCTCTCGCACAACCCTGATTCGTGAGACCGAGCAAGCAGGCAAGCGACTGGTGCATGAGACTGCCCTGTATTTAGAC
>JARJMV020000282.1 GCA_029335935.2 bacterium | reverse complement strand
TGCTTGGACTGGAAAGTCCAAGCTACGCTGGTAGCACGGACATTCCTGTCCGTGCCCAAGTGCTTGGACTGGAAAGTCCACGCTACGCTGTAGCACGGACATTCCTGTCCGTGCCACGATGCTTGGACAGGAAAGTCCAAGCCGCGATTTGCAGGAGGGTTCAGCATGCACTCATCTACGGAGAGACCTTTATTCTACTGGCTCAACGACGAGAGCCGTCGCTTCCTCTCGCGCGACTATCTGTTGCCAGGCGTCACCCCCGAGCAGCGCATTCGCCAAATCGCCGACTACGCGGAGAGCCTGCTGGGCGTCGAGGGCTTCGCTGACAGATTCTTTCACTATATGGCGCGCGGCTGGTACTCGCTTGCGACGCCTGTGTGGACGAATTTCGGGCTGCATCGCGGGCTACCCATCTCCTGCTACGGCAGCTACATCGACGACGATTCCGCTTCCATCCTCTTCACGGCGTCGGAAGTGGGGATGATGACCAAGTTGGGCGGGGGCACTTCCGCCTATTTTGGCAAGTTGCGTCCGCGCGGCGCGCCTATCCGCGACAACGGCGCCAGCAACGGCAGCTTCTCCTTCGCCAAACTCTTCGACCGCATGATCGAGGTCTTCAGTCAGGGCAGCACGCGCCGCGGACAGTGCGCCGCCTACATTGATATTGAGCATCTCGACATCGAAGAGTGGCTCTGGATTCAGCGCGAAGGATGCGATATCCAACTGCTCTACTGGGGCGTATGCGTGGGCAACGACTGGCTGGAAGCCATGAAGAACGGCGACGCCGAGAAACGCCGACTCTGGGCAAAGGTACTCCAAGCCCGCTCCGAAGTCGGCATCCCCTACATCTTCTTCAAAGACAACGCCAACACGCACACGGTGGATGTCTACAAAGACCTGCAAAAAACCATCTATGCCTCTAACTTGTGTACCGAGATTATGCTGCCCGCAAGCGCGGACGAGAGCTTCGTCTGCTGCCTCTCGTCGCTGAACCTGCTCCATTACGACGAGTGGAAAGACACCGACGCGGTTGAGACGATGGTGTTCTTCTTAGACGCAGTGATGGAGGACTTTATCCGCCGCGTGAAAGATATTCCGTTTATGCATCGGGCGTACAACTTCGCCGCGCGTCATCGCGCGTTGGGGCTGGGCGTGCTGGGCTGGCATTCGCTGCTGCAGTCGAAGCGCATCCCGATAGAGAGTATGGACGCCTATCGCCTCAACACAGAGGTCTTCCAGCGCATTCGCGAGCGCGCTTATGACGCCTCGATGGCGTTGGCGCGGCGCTTCGGCGAGCCAGAGTATCTCAAGGGCTACGGCAGACGCAACGCCACGCTCTTGGCAATCGCGCCCACCAAGTCCTCCTCGTTCATTCTGGGGCAGGTCTCGCCCTCTATCGAGCCGTTCATGAGCAACTACCATGTGAAAGACCTCGCGAAGGTGAAGACCACTTTCAAGAACCCATATCTGCAGCAGGCGTTGCGCGCGCGCGGCAAGGACACCGACGAGGTGTGGCAGAGCATCGCGGCGCACGACGGTTCGGTGCAACACTTGGACTTCCTAAGCGAGGAGGAGCGCGCCGTGTTCAAGACCTTCAGCGAAATCTCGCAGATGACTCTGGTGCAGCAGGCGGCGCAGCGTCAGCAGTTTATCGATCAGGGACAGTCGCTGAACCTGATGATACACCCCGAAACGCCCGTGCGCGACATTAACCTACTGATGATGCGCGCGGCGGAGCTGGGCGTGAAGTCGCTTTACTATCAGTATAGCGTGAACGCCGCGCAGGAGTTCAATCGCGAGCTGCTGCTGAGCTGCGCGGTGTGCGAGGCTTAGCCCCTCTCCATCCCCGCAAGCCCCCTCTACGCCCAGTGGAGGGGGCGGCTAAAAGCTCGCCTTCATCGCTTGGATACGCTCCGCGATGGTTGGCGCGGCAGTATCTATCGGCAGCCGCTCGGTGTGCTTGTCCGTGCGCAGGCGCAACTCCACCTGACCCTCTTTTACGGCGCGTCCCACCACCACTTGTAAGGGAACGCCAATCAGGTCGGCGTCTTTGAACTTGACGCCGCTGCGCTCGTCGCGGTCGTCGTAGAGCGTCTCGACGCCCAGCGCGTTGAGCTGTTCGTAGAGGCGTTCGGCGGCGGCGCGCTGCTCGGCGTCCTCAGGGTTTACCAGAATCAGCACGACTTCGAAGGGCGCGACCGTGATGGGGAAGCGGATACCGTCCTCGTCGTGGTGCGCTTCCACAATCGCAGCGAGGCAGCGGCTCACGCCCAATCCGTAGCATCCCATGATCATCGGCTTCTGGTGGCCCTCGGCGTCGGTGAACAGCGCGCCCATCGCTTGGCTATATTTCACGCCGAGCTGGAAGATATGTCCGACCTCAATGCCGCGCACCTCGCGCAGCACCCCCTCCGGGTGGCGCGGCGACGGGTCGCCCGCCTGGGCCACGCGCAAATCTGCCCAAATCGGCTCGCGAAAGTCGCGCCCCCAGCACACATGGATGAGGTGTGCGTCAGGCGCGTTCGCCCCAGTGATGAAGTCTTGGATCCCTCTCAGCTCATAATCGGCGTAGAGCGGTACTTCGTCGGGCAAGCCGACGGGACCCGCGAAGCCGACAGGCGCGTTCGTGAGCTGCTGAATCGTCGTGGCATCCAGCATCTCCACATGTTCGCCGCCCAAGGCGTGCATCAGTTTGTAGGGGTTGAGTTCGCGGTCGCCGCGCACCAACGCCGCCACGGGCTTGCCGTCCACGCGCATCAGCAGCGTTTTAACTAAGCGGTCGGGCGTCGTGCCGAAAAACGCACACACCTCCTCCACCGTGCGGGCGTTGGGCGTGTCCACTTTTTGCATAGGGGGCACAGCGTCGGTGGGCGGCGGCGTGAGTTTCGGGTCGGGCAGCTCGCACCGTTCCGCGTTCGCTGCGTAGCCGCTCTTGTCGCACTGCAACACCTTGTCCTCGCCGCTATCGGCGATAATCATGAACTCCTCGTTGCTGCCACCGCCAATCGCGCCTGCTTCGGCGTCCACAATCAGCGTCGGCAAGCCCATCCGTTCGAACATGCGGATGTAGGCGTTGCGCAGCTTCTGATACATCGTCTCCAGCGCGTTCTCGTCGGCGTCGAAGCTGTAGCCGTCGTACATGATGAAATCGCGGGCGCGAATCACGACGCCGCGCGGGCGGGGCTAGACGCGGAGCTTGGTGGGACTGTGATACAGCAGCAGCGGCATATGCCGATGGTAGCTAACCGGGGGGCGCACGAGTTCGGGCAGAACTGCCTAGTGGTGGTCGGCATGCGTGATGCTTCGGTGGGGGGGGGCGT
>JARJMV020000224.1 GCA_029335935.2 bacterium | reverse complement strand
CACATCCGATCCACTGACGACCCGCGCAACAGTGAGGTGGATTTCAAGACCGCGCCGCCCGTCGGGTTCGGCACACGGAACCACGATGTGGTGGGGTTGGCTGACTATGCGCAGGAGGACGGCATCGCCACGCGCACAGGGGCGTTCAACCTGCCCAGCTACGCGCAGTTCAACGCAGCAGGCAAGCCGAGCTTCGTGCGCCATCCATTGAACCCGCACTACTATCCGACGGGGCAACCCTATGCAGAAGATATCCGCGACTATCTCAAGCGTTGGGGCTGGTTCTTGACGAGTGTGATAGGCTTCGATGGCTATCGGATTGACGCGGTGCGCCACACGCCGCCGCGCTTCTTCGCACACACGCCTCAGCAACCTAACGGCGGAGCCAGCAACGGCGACCTGCTCCCCTACCTCTATAGCCTCAAACCCGCACTCTATGTGTTCGGCGAAATCTATTCAAGCAACCCTTACGAACTGCGCGAGTACGCCAAGACAGGCATGAACCTGCTCGACTTCCCGATGTTCTTTAATCTCCAGAACCTGTTCAACGCGAACGGGTGGGGCGACATCGGCGCGGCGTTGAGCAACGGGATAGGCGCAGACCCCAGCACGGGGTTGCCCTACGAACTGGGTGGATTGGCGCGCACGCTCGGTGTCGGCTTCGTGCAGAGCCATGACGACGGACCTCCAAGTGCCAACAACCTCGCCCATGCATGGCTCCTGACCCGTCCTGGGCGCCCCAAGATTTATTACGACGGCAATAACATCGCCCCCGATAACTGGAGCCACTTCCCGCGCCCAGGACGCTACAACGCGCTGGGGAACGGCGACGACAGCCTGCTGCGCCTGCTCGATGTGCGCAAGCGGTTCGCTCGCGGCGCACTGGTGAACCGCTGGGTCAGCGGCGACCTTTATATCTACGAGCGTCAGGTGAACGGGCATGGGCTATTATTGGTGGGGCTGAACGATCGGGGGGATCTGACCCCCCTGACGGCGACCGTACAGACCGCCTTCGCGCCCGGCACAGTACTGATCGACTATTCGGGGCAGCGTCCGCCGGTCACGGTCGGCTCGGACGGGCGTGTCACGATTACCGTGCCACCTAACTCCACGCCGAGCAACGCCAACAATGCTTATGGCTATGTGCTGTATGCGCCGCGCACGCCGCAGCCGCTTGCAGGTGAGCGCCCGGTGCGCCTGTTCGACGCCCACACTGGTGCGGAGTACGCCTTTCGAACTGTGAACACGCCTGGCGGCGTGTATGGGGCGGGGCGCAGCTTCGAAGCGGCGACGGTCACAGGCGAACGCCTCACCCTGCGCGTGCGCACGGACGCCACAGGCGTCGTTGCGCTCGCCAAACTCAACAACGGCGCGCCGATAGGCAACCTGTCGCCGCTGCAGAACACCCCCGAAGGGTTGGGCGATGGTTTTGTGCCGATGACCCGACTGGCTAACGGCGTGTTCACCCTGAACTCTGTTGATCTCAGCCATCTGCCTCAAGGCTTACACCTGTTGCAAGTGCGCGTGTTCACCGACACAGGTAACCGACCCGGCTTATTCACCGACTTTTATGCCTTTTTCTACCGGCGTCGGGCAGAGGGACGCCTCGCAGTCGATGGCGACCTGAGCGATTGGGGCGCGCCCCTCGCCGTTCAAACGCGCACGCCCAGCTCCAACCTGAACCGTCTGGACGCGCTCTATGTGCGCAACGACCACAGGAACCTCTACATCGGCGTCGCAGGGCGCGTCGATAGCGCCGAGAACCGCACTCACGGCGTGGCGATTTATCTGGATGTGGACTACGGTCTCGGTACGGGTCTAAGCCAGCTCAATCAACTCAGCGACGACAGTGGCGCAGCGACGCGCCTGATTTCGAATCGAAAGATTACACCGCCAGTGGGCTTCGGCGCGGAGTTTGCGATAGGCGTATTTCGTCACAGTGGGCTGCACTCAGCGCCTGAAGCCGATTTTGTGGGCGACCCGATTTTGCCGCCGTTGGTGGGCGCGGAAGCGGGGCTGTACCGCCTTGACGCCAACCGCGTGAGCTGGCTGCAGGGCGCGCCTGCGCGTATCACTTGGCGTCCGCGCAGTAGCCCGTCCGACCCACCCACTGGCTTGGAGATTGCCATCCCGCTGGGCGTGCTGTTTGAGGGGCGCAAGGCGAGCCGCCCGATTGCGCTGTTGGCTGCACTGCTGACAACGGGCGAGACGGGCGCGATCCTTTCCGCCTACGACTCGCGTCGAGGTGTGTTGGGGGGGCGCCCACCCCACAATAGTTTCCTCACCAACCAGTTTCTGCCGCCGCAGCCGAATATCGTGAACAATCCAGGCACGGCGAGCGTGAACTTGCAAAGCGTCGCGACCTATACGCTGCAGGCGATGCCCACACTCACGACAGGCTATCGCTTGACGCTGGAGCCGATGCGCTACGACCCGCGCATCGACGCCTATCGCCTGCGCGGACGGCTGGTGAACACCAGCGGGCAGACAATCGTGGGACCAATTGCGCTGGTCGCAACGCTGCCCGACGGCGTTGTGTGGCGCAATCGCACAGGCGAGAGTGTGTTCCAGTCGGGCGTGGCGTATCAGATTCTGACGGAGGGCGACCTGCCGCCGCTGGGCGTGCTGCGCTTCGAGGTAGTGCTGCATTCATCCGCACCGCTCATGCGCGCTCCCAAGCTGGAAGTGCGTGCAGGCGTTGGAGCAATTTGAAGTTCTCAGCGCAGTTCCCCCCCCAATCCAGCAGGGGGGGAACCACACGGTGGGTTGCAGCGGCGTCAATAGCCACCTGCTTTGCGCTCTTCGGCGGCGGCGCCGGGCGTATCGGGCGTAGGCTGCTGACCCATCGGGTTCGTGGTGGGGGGCGCAGCCGCCTCACCTTCTCCGCCTTGATTGCCGCACGCGGCAAGGCTCAACGCTACCACGAGCGCAGCCAAGCTCATCAGTATCCAGCGTTTCATGCTTGTCTCCTTAGGGCCAGTTCTGGTTGTCGGGCAGGTTCAATCGACTGATTGCAGGGGAGATGGCGAACCGCCCTTGCGGGGAGTAGAACCAGTCGTAGCGCACCCACTTCGCGTGCCCGTCGCCGAAGATAGCGTTCGTGCCGCCGCTGTGCCGCTCGGCAATCATCAGGAACACTTCGTTCCAGTTCGTCCCGCCCGGCTCGATGTAGGGGTAGAGGTCGAAGGGCAGCACCGACGCGCCGAACACACTGCGCAGACGCTCGGGCACCCCTTCGCTTTGTGCGCGCGCCTCCGTGACGAGGATTACATCGGCGGTCGTGTCCCACGCCGCCTCGTTATGCTCTGCGCCGCTGTAGGTGGTGCGGTAGTAGCCGTAGTTGGCGATGAACTCCTCGTTCTTGGTGTAGTGCCCATAGATGCGAGGGGCGGGTTTAGAGCAGCCGCGCGCATTGACGCCTGCGGGCGCGTTCGTAGGGAAGGTTCCTACCAGCAGGGAGCCGGGCGCATCGTCGTTGGCGCGGCAGCCATCCGCCGCCGTGTACTCCACCAAGCGTGGCTTCGGTGCGGACGACTGCGGACACACGAAGATGTCCCAGTTCTTAATGTACGGGTTCAGCGGGATGTGCCACTCCCACCACATATAGACATGGTAGCCATCGTAGTCTTGAGCGTACATGCGCATGGCTGTGCCCAGCTGACGCATGTTCGAAAGGCACGAGGTCTGTCGCGCTTTCGCACGCGCCTGGGCAAACACAGGGAACAGGATCGCCGCCAATATCGCGATAATCGCGATTACCACCAGCAACTCGATGAGCGTAAAGCCCTTTCTTCGCATAGAAGCCTCCATGCGCTATTATACGGTTGGTAAGTTAAGGTCGGGTTAACCCCCTACAAATTTCAGGAAACGTTCGCTTGAGTAATCGCCTCGATTTGCGCTGTGAACTCTTGCAAGAGATGTTCGGCGTCTTGGGGGGTACGCGCTTCCACTAAGAGGTGGATGATAGGTTCGGAGGCGTCTGGTAGTATGAGCGCCCACGAGTGGTCGGTGTAGATTTTCAGCCCATCGAGGGTTTCGATGCGTCCGTTCACTTGGTGGGTCATCAGGCGCATCACGCGCCCCTTGAGTTCCCACGGGCAGGGTACCGACCGATAGAGTGTGTAAAATGGGGGCACCTGGTCGTAGATTTCCGAGAGGCAGCAGCCGAGTTTCTGGGTGGCTTCCAGCAAGCGCACGTAGGCGAACATCGCGTCGTAGCCGGGGTGGAACTGGGGGAAGATAAATCCGCCGTGTGTATCGCCTGCGAAGCAGATGTTCTCGGCGTTCTCAGCGGCGGTGTTCATCAGCGAGCGCACATCGGCGCGGGTGCGGACCACCTGCACGCCGTAAGGCGCGACGATTTCCTCAATCACCGACGGTGCATTCACAGGCACGGCAATCAGTTTGTTGGGGCACGCTGCTGCCATTAATCGCGCGAAGGTGGCCAGCAGCGCGCTGCCGCTGATGACACGCCCCTGCTCGTCCACCACTGTCAGTCGTTCGCCCTCGTTTTCGAACATCACGCCGAAGTCGGCGCTGAGGCTCTGCA
This sequence comes from bacterium, assembly GCA_029335935.2. Lineage (GTDB taxonomy): Bacteria > Armatimonadota > Fimbriimonadia > Fimbriimonadales > GBS-DC > GBS-DC. Next base: position 8,996 of record JARJMV020000224.1, on the reverse strand, counting down.
CCACCTGTTTCAGGTTTTCGGCGAAGGCGTCGTGTTCGGCGGGCGTGCGGGGCGAGCGGCGCGGGTCGGGATAGGCATTCAGCGACACCACATCGTAGCCCATCTGCCCCAACATCGTGGGAAAGATTGCCGCCACACGGCTGAACGCGAAGTCCGCCACCAAGCGCAGCGGGCGCGAGCCTTCGGGCAACTGCACCAGCCGCTGGAAGTCTGCTTGATACTGTTCAATCGCACGCGAGGCGAAGTGGATCTCGCCAACAGCGTCTGCGTCACACCGAGCGAAGTCCTCGCGGAAGAATAGGTTCTCGATTTTGCGTTCGCCCGACTTGGGCAGATAGACGCCGCGCCTGTCGAAGAACTCGATAAGCGTCATGCGCACATTGTTGGGCGCCACGCGCACGCTCACGCCACCCACCGCGCCCGAAGCGCGAATGTAGTGGCGCGTAATGGGTATCGGCATCGCCCGTAAGTCTGCCACATCTACCCCTGTCGACAGCACACCTGCCATAAAGGCGTGTTTAATCATGCGCGAGGCTTTGAAGGTGTCGCGCGCGAGCACAATCGTCGAGCCGCGTGGTAGGGTGGAAGCGTAGGCTGCGCCGAGCTTGGTCGCCAAGTCGGGCGTCATCTCGATGTTCGACAGACCCGCCACGCCTAAATCGCGGAACAGCGAGCCGCGCCACCTCGCGCCCCAAATCAGGCTCATCGTGACCGTCGAGCCGCTCTCGATATACTTATCGGGCCACAACTTGACGCGCGTGCGGATAATGCTATCCCCTTCGATGTGGCAGCGGTCGGCAACCACGGCGTCTTCCTGCACTTGCACATTATCCTTGATCGTGACGCCCGTGCCGACAATCGCGCCCTGCAGCTGAGTGCCTGCGCCGATATACACGCTGTCCCAAAGTATCGAGCGCACCACCATCGCGTTCGGCTCCACGATGCAGTTATCGCCCAGCGTCGTGTAGGGTCCAATCACCGCGCCCGCCTTGATACGGCAGTTGCGCCCGATACATACGGGGGGCACAATCTGCGCTTCAGGGTCAATCGTTGCGCCTGCGCCAATCCACACGCCCGGTATCTTCTCCTCGCCGGGCATGCTCAGTTGCACTTTGCGGTTGAGCAAATCGTGATGCGCCTCGCGATACTGCTGCAGCGAGCCGATGTCGCTCCAATACTCGCTCATCACATAGCCATACAGCGGTTTACCCTCGCGCAAGAGCAGAGGGAACAGGTCTTGACTGAAATCATACTGTTTGCCCGCCTCCATATACTCGAAAATCTCAGGCTCCAAGATATAGATGCCAGTGTTGACCGTATCGGAGAACACCTCGCTCCAGGAGGGTTTTTCCAGGAAGCGTGTGATGCGGCCGTCTTCGCGGGTAATCACGACTCCGAACTCCAGCGGGTTGGGCACACGCGCCAGCACGAGGGTGGCTGTTGCGCCGTTGCGCTTGTGGAACTCCAGCGCGGGCTTGAGGTCGATATCGGTGAGCGCGTCGCCGCTGATCAGCACGAAGGTCCCGTCGCGTAGATGCTCTTCGGCTTGCTTCACGCTACCTGCGGTGCCTAACGGCGTATCTTCCAGAGAGTAGTGGATTGCCATCCCCCAATCGGCGCCGTCGCCGAAGTAGCCCTCGATGGCGTCGGCAAGGTAGTAGACCGTAGCGACCACCTCCGTGATGCCCTGCGCTTTGAGCAGCAGCAGGATATGTTCCATAATCGGTCGATTCACAACGGGCGCGAGCGGTTTCGGGCGGTTCGCCGTGATTGGGCGCAAACGCGAGCCTTCGCCGCCTGCCATCACAACGGCTTTCATAGACGGTTCCTCCGACAAAACATATAGATTCGCCAGCTGCCAGCAAACTCCTGCTATCTCGCGCAAGAGAGGCGCATAAGAGCCTTCCGAAAAACCTGACCGCCGCTCAACGCTTCGTCCAGATGCGCGTGTTGAGATTCAGCTCATCCACCACTGCCAACGCGAAGCGCAGCTCTTCAAAGTATCGGGGGAGGGTCTCTGGCGCCAGCAGCTTGTCGGCAGGCGCGAAGAGCGACGGCGGCTCGAAATGATTGTGATAAGTCGGAATCGCCACGAACACACGCGAGGCGATAAACGAAAGGCGAATAGCAGACTTGGTCTTGGCGCGGAACTCCACAATCCGTCGGATCATGTTGGGCGTGAGGATGTAGCGCGCCTCAATCGGGTCGGTGGCGAACACCTTGAAGAGCCTCTCGAATTCGGGGTCTTCCATCTTTATCAGTTCGCCGGGCTGGTTGCCCAGTTTCGCGCTGAGGCTCTGCAGCCACTGCCCGAACCCGCCCAGCCACGACTGTTCGGTGTCGGGCAGCACGAGGGTAACGCCTTTGAAGTCTTTGTGAAAATCCGCGCTGATGAACAGCCCCCGAAAGATGGTTATCCACTGCTCATGGCGACGCCCCTTGCTATCGTAGGTGACCTGCTTGTATTCGGTGTGCAGTTCCGAGAGGCGGATGTCGGTCTTGTCGATGACGCCCTCGATGAGGTCCTCGCCGTAGTAGCGGTCGGGCGCAGGCGAGTTGTGGTAGAGCATGCTGAGGTCGTACTCTCGACGGCTAATGTGTTGCTCGGGGTAGTAGCGCAGGTTGGGGTTCACAAACTGGACGAGTTGGGTCATCACCTGCGCTTTGAAGGCTCTGCGCCATGCGTCGGCTTTGCTGGCGTAGGCGGCGGCGATTACAATCAACGCGACGAAGAGCAGCGCTATCGCCCACACGCCTGCGCCAAACGCCGCCAAGAGAAGGCTCAGCGTCCCACCGATAGCGACGCTCCAGAGGCTAATCTGCGCGAACTGACTCACATACTGCGTGCGTTCCTGTTCCAGTGCGCGCAGGATTGGCTCCAGTTGGCGCAGGGCGTCGGTTGGGGCGTTGCTCATCGCTGGAACAGTTGCGCGACATTCGGCGTGGCGCGTTCCGCCTCTTCGGCTTCGAACACCGCGCGCCGTTTCAGCCCCATCGTTGAGGCGATGAGGTTGGTCGGGAACATCTCGATGGCGTTGTTGTAGTCGGTCACAGCGGCGTTGTAGGTGCGTCGCGCGGCGGCGATTTGCTCTTCCACCTCGTTCAGCGAGGCTTGCAAGTGCATGAAGTTCTCGTTCGCCCGCAGTTGCGGATAGTTCTCGACGGCGACCATCAGGTTGCGCAGCGCGCCTGAAAGCGCCGCCTCGACCTGCATGCGTTCACCCTCCGGCAAATCTGGGTTCATGGCGCGGCTGCGCAGCTCCGTGATGCGCTCCAGCAGCCCGCGCTCATGTTCCATATACTGCTTCACCGACGCCACAAGGTTCGGGATGAGGTCGTGCCGCTTTTTGAGCTGCACATCGACGCCGCTGTAGGCGTACTCGACCTGATTCTTTTTAGCGATCAGCGAGTTATACAGCACAGCGTAGAGAATCGCCGCGCCCAGCATCAACACGCCGAAGCAAATCAATCCTGTAAGCAGTTCCATCCGTTGCCTCCGTCTCCCAGATTCTCTACGCGATTTACGCGCCTGAGTCTCCCGTTAAGTTTACCATAAGCTGGTTTGTTCTCGCATGGAGATATGCGCGTTCTCAGGCGACGCCTCGCTCGCTCCGAGAATGCGCTGTGAGCGGAGATGCACGGGGCTTTCCGCAAGTTTCCCCGTGCAGAATGGTCGCGCGTGCTGATGATTGCTCCCGCGGCGTTGTTCAGGTATAGCGGCTGTTATTTCCACGACCTTGCTCGCGTGTGACGCGAAAGTGGGTGCGTGCTGCCATTTGGTACCCTATGCTCCCGATTTTCCGAATATCCTCGTATCGTCTTGCGTTCGGGGTATAGTTTTACACACAGTCGTAGTTAGAATCCCCCCGCATGGAGGCGACCGATGGAGACGCGCACGGAAGTCCTGCTCGAGCAGCTGCGCGAGGCGTTGCAACAGCCGCCCGACGCTTTGCAGCAACTGCTGGAAGAGAACGCGGCGCAAGACATCGCCGAAGCCCTTGCATTGATGGACAGCCCTGCCGAGCAAGCGCACGCCCTGCTCCACATGGAGGAGACCACCGCCTCCGAAGTCATCGAGTATCTGGAACCCACGATTGTCGCCGAGATACTGGAGCATATCCCGTTGGAGACTGCCGCCCGCTTACTGCAGCGCATCCCTGCGGACGACGCGGCGCAGATTGTCGACGAACTCGACACCGCGAAAGCCGAGACCCTGCTCCAGCAGATGGCGCCGCCCGAAGCGCGCGAGGTGCGCGAACTGCTCGAATACCCTGAAAACACCGCTGGACGCCTGATGGTGCGCCAGTATGTGCGTGTGCGCCCCGACTGGACGGTCGAGATGTGTTTGGATTACTTGCGCCAAGTCGGCAGCGAGATCGAGACCATCTACTACCTGTATGTGGTGGACACGCGCCAACGCTTGGTGGGCGTCTGCTCGCTCCGCGATGTGGTGGTCAGCGACCCCAGCAAGCGCATCGAGCAGATGATGGAGACCGAACCGATTGTGGTGCAGCCCGAAACCGACCAAGAGGAAGTGGCGAACCTACTCTCTAAGTACGACCTGCTCGCCGTGCCTGTGGTGGACGAGCTGGGGCGCATGCTGGGCATCGTGACGGTGGACGATGTGGTGGATATTCTGGTGAGCGAGAGCACAGAGGATGTGCTGAAGCTCGGCGGTGTGGAGGCGACGGAGGAGCCTTATTTTCGGCAACGCCCGTGGGATTTGGCGCGTCAGCGCGTGCGCTGGCTGGTGTTTCTGTTTGTGGCACAGCTGTTTTCGGGCGCGGTGCTGCGCACCTACGACGACGCCATCCAGAAAGTAACGGCGCTGGCGTGGTTCATCCCGCTGCTGATTGGCTCGGGCGGCAACGCCGGGGCGCAGACCACCACCACCATCACCCGCGCGATTGCGCTGGGCGAGGTGCGCTGGCAGCACATCCTCCGAGTGATGGCGCGTGAACTGCGCACAGGGCTGCTGTTGGGCAGTCTCATCGGCGTGATTGGGGTGGTGAACGCGCTCATCTGGACGCGCATGGGCTACGCTTGGGAAGACCAACTGCACATCGCTCTCACGGTGGGGCTGGCGCAGGTGGGCATCATCACGCTGGCGACCACCGTCGGCTCGTGCCTGCCCATCATCGCCAAGCGGCTCAATATTGACCCTGCTGTGATGTCCGCGCCGTTCATCACGACCGTCGTCGACGCTTCGGGGCTACTGCTCTACTTCACTTTGGCGCAGCTGATTGTCTTCCGATGAGGGAGCGAGCGGCGTGATTGCCACCAGCACCGCGCCCTCCTGCGCCAGTTCGCCCTCGCGTGCGTTGAGTTGCTGCACGACGCCTGCAAAAGGCGCGCGCAGCGACTGTTCGGTCTTCATCGCCTCCAAAGTGAGCAATCGCTGCCCTGCTTCGACGGTCTCGCCCTGCCGCACGAACACTTTGGTCACCAAGCCGGGCATCGGCGCGGTGAGAACGCCTTCCGCGCTGGAGTGCGTCGCAGCGCTGCGTCGGCTCGGCTCGGCGTATTGGAACCGATAGACGCGCCCGCGATACTGAATCTCCACCCCCTGCGGCGTCTGCAGGAACGCGAGCTGCACGCGCCCAGTGGAGGTGTGCAGCGTGAGCGTGTTGGCGTGCGCCTCGGCGCGGCGCGCCATCCGCTCGGAGCCGTCGGGCAGGACGATGCGCCATCCATCGGCGTCGGGCTGCGCCATGAGAGTGATGCGCTCCTGTCGGTAGCGGTACTCGGTTCTATACATGCTCACACTCCGCCAGCGTGCAGAACGCGCGTCGGTATTCAGCGGCAGTGCCGAAGTCCAGCCAGTGCTGTTCCATCTCGCACAGGTAGGCGGGAATATGTTGGAGCAGCCGTTGCTGCGCGGCAGTAAGCGTCCACTCGCCATGCGCAGGGTCATGCTCTACGGCGAGTTGCTCCAGCGCGTCCCAGAGTATCGGCGGGAAGGCGTACACGCCGCTGTGCGCAAGCAGTTCGTCGGGGGCTAAGCCTTGCGTGTGGAGATGTTGGCGTGCGTAGTCGGGCGTCGGCTTCTCGATGAGCTGCAGGAGCCGATAGGCGCGCGGCGTACCCAGCGGCTCGCCCTGCAGCACGCCATACTGCGACGCTTTGCTGACGGGCACGCGATGCACGCCATACACAGGCGCATGGTGGGTCTCGTACATCTGCACGACTTGGTGGATGGGCGTCGGGTCGCGCAGGGGCAGAGGGATGTGGTCGCCGAGGAAGATGAGCGTCGCCTCGCCATTCGCGAACGCGCGCGCACACCACACCGCGTGCCCCAGCCCGCGCAACTCGGGCTGCTCGATGAACTGCACGCGGCAAGCAAGCGATTGGAGCGTCTCGTAAATCTGCTGGATGTGGGGGCGCTGGGCGCGTGCAGAGGCATAGCGTGCGCCGCCGCCCTCCAGAAACGCCTCGTACACCGCGCGATTCTCAGGCGAGACCACTACGCCGACGCGCTCGACGCCTGCCGCCCAGAGCGTCTCAGCAATCAGCTGCAACCCAGTTGTGAGCGTGCCGTCCGCAAGCACGAACGGTGTCAAACCTTTAGGTAAGACGATACCGATGGGGTATAGACGCGTGCCCAGACCCGCCATCGGCACGATGGCCGTGCGTATCATCGCGAACAGGTAAGCCCCTCGCTTCGCTTGGAACAACAGCGATACCCTAACTCTCCGCGCGAAGCGAGGAGCCGCGCTGTCGGGCTTACTTGTTGTGCGACGAGCAGCAAGAACCCTTTTCGGGAGTCGTGACAACCGCCGTGGGGGTGGTTGTCTCGTGGCTCTTCGCACCGACGATAAGAGCCGCCGCACCTGCGCCCAGCAGAGCGGCAAGCACCAGAATCAGACCGAACTTGTTCATAGGTTTCGCCTCCACTCTATGATACCCTATTGTCGGCGCAAAGGTTGCAAGGGGTTGGATACGCAGGGGATCGGCGCGTCGGGGCGAACAGGGAGCTATGCGACGCCGTGCGATGTTTCAGGACGGGCAGCCGAAGACCGACGAGAAGCTGCTGATTATCCACGCCGACGACTTTGGCATGTGCCACTCTAAAAATCGGGCGACCAGCCTCGCGTTGGAAACGGGCGTCATCAGCAGCGCGAGTATCATGATGCCCTGCGCGTGGGTAACGGAGGCGGTCGCGTGGTGTAAAAAGCATCCCGACGCCGATGTGGGGCTACACCTCACGCTCACCAGCGAATGGAGTACCATCCGTTGGCGTCCTGTCGCGCCTGCCAGTCAAGTGAAAGGTCTGCTCGACCCGCAGGGATACATGTGGAGCAGTGTGGAACAGGCGGCGCGCCATGCAACCCCCCAAGAAGTGGAGACCGAAATCCGCGCCCAAATCGAACTCGCGCTGCAGATGGGGCTGAAACCCACCCACCTCGACTCGCACATGGGCACGCTCTACTCCGACCCGCGCTTTTTCGAGGTCTTCCTGAAGACGGCAATCGAGTATAAAATCCCACCGATGGTGTTTAGCCCCACCCCCGAGATGATGTTGATGGCGGCGGCGCGCGGACTGAATTATCGTGCGATTTATCAGCGCATCCGCGCCGCTGGACTGCCCACCATCGATTATCTGAACCCCCAGTATGCGCCGGGGGAGAGCAAAGAGCGTCATCGGGAGCGACTGCACCAGTACCTGCGCACGCTCCGACCGGGCGTGAACGAGCTGATTGTGCATTTGGGGATGGACGACCCCGAAGGCAACGCCGTCACAGGCGGCTGGCGCTACCGTGTGCAGGAGCTGGAAATCTTGCAGGAGCCAGCCTTCAAGCGCGTCTTAGAGGAGCAGAAGATACGGCTATTTACCTATCGCGAGCTGGCGCAGCTGTATAACTATCCCCAGTAGGCGTCAGCCCGCCTCGACAATCGCTTTGAGCTCGTTGAGCAGGCGCATCAGCGTTTCCAGCGGCTGTTCGCCGAGCGGCGCGCTGATTGCGTCGGGCTGCGTGCGCGCCCCTGCCACCGACCGTTGCAGCGCGAGTTGCCAACGCGCCTTGAGCTTGCGGTCGGGCTTGAACTTCAGCACGAGCCGTTTGCCGTCGACTCCGATGCTCTGCACGCCCAGCGCGTGGGCAAGGATGCGCTGCTCCATCAGTCGGATGAGGTTTTTTAGGGGCACGGGTAGCTCGCCGTAGCGGTCGCGCAGCTCGCGCACGAGTGATTTAAGTTCCTCGCGCGTGCGGCTGCCCGCGATGCGCTTGTAGTAGCCCAGTCGCTGCGCGGTGTCGGCGATATACTCACTGGGGATGAAAGCGTGTAGGGGCAGTTTGCTCGCGTCGGGCAGCTCCTCTTGGATGGGGGCTTCCAGGTTCCAGTGGGTCTCGCCTTGACGCAAGCGGCGGATGGCATCGCGCAACATCGACTGGTACAGTTCCAGCCCGACGGAGCGCATCGCGCCGTGCTGCTCCTCGCCCAGCAGGTTGCCCGCGCCGCGTATCTCCAAGTCGCGCAGCGCCAACGCGAAGCCAGAGCCTAAGTGCGAGAACTCCTGCAACGCCTGCAGTCGCTCTTCCGCCTTATCGCTCAGCCTGCCCGTCTTGAAGAGGAAGTAAGCATATGCCTGTCGGTCGGCTCGCCCGACGCGCCCGCGCAACTGATAGAGCTGCCCCAAGCCGAACCGCTCGGCGCCTTCCACTATCAGGGTGTTCACATTCGGCATGTCGAGCCCGTTCTCGATAATCGTGGTGCTGACAAGGATATCGTACTCGCGGTTGTAGAACGCCTAGATTATGTCCTCCACCTGTTTGGGGGGCATATGCCCGTGCGAGACGGCGATACGCGCGAGCGGAACCAGTTGCTGGAGTCGCTCGGCGAGGGGCGTGATGCCCTGAATGCGCGGCGTGACATAGAACACCGGGCCGCTGCGTTGCAACTCGCGCAGGATTGCCTCGCGTGCCATCCAGTCGGTGTAGGGCGCAACGACAGTGCGGATGGGCAACCTGCCTGGCGGCTGGTCGGTAATCATGCTC
>JARJMV020000213.1 GCA_029335935.2 bacterium | reverse complement strand
GGGCTATGCACTGGCGCGCATGATAGGACGCACGGTGCGCCTCCATGTGGAGGGGTGGGCACCGATTGAGCAGCACCTGCGTCAGGGCAGCGGCGCGGTGATGGTTTCCTGGCATGGGCGCACGCTTATCCCGGCGAACTTTCTGAAGGGGCGGGGCGTCTTGGCACTGATTTCGCTCTCGCGCGACGGCGACATCCAAAACGAAATCTTCACACGGTTCGGATTCCGCACCCTGCGCGGCTCGACCAGTCGGGGTGGGGTGCGCGCGGCGTTGGAGGCGGCGCGCGAGGTCAGAAAAGGCGCGGTGTTAGCCTTCACGCCCGACGGACCGCGCGGTCCCAGCGGCAAGTTCCAGCCGGGTGCGCTGCTGATTGCCCAAAAGGCGGGCGCGCCCATCTACCCTGCAGGCGTCGGCGCGTATCCGCGAGTGCTGCTGCCCACTTGGGATCGGTATCTGGTGCCGTTGCCGTTTGCCAAGGCGGCGTTTCTAATCGGCGCACCTGTGTGGGTTCCCCCAGACGCCGACAAAGACGACTTCGCCCACCTCGCGGCGCAGCTCGAGCAGGCGATTAACGAGTTGGAATCGCGCGCGGAAGCTATCGCGCGGGGGGTAAAGCGATGACGCGCTTAGTTTACAATCTCTTCCTATGGCTCACGGCGCCCTTGTGGCTGGGGTATGTAGCGACGCGCGTTGTGTTCGGCTCGTGGCGCGACCGCTGGCAGGAACGCTTCGGCTATGTGCCTGTGCCGCCCCCCACGTCGAGACCGCGCCTGTGGATCCACTGTGTGTCGGTGGGCGAGACGCTGGCGGCGCAACCCGTCGTGCAACGCCTACGCGAAGCGCTACCCGATTACGAACTCGTCTTCAGCACCACCACGCCCACAGGTCAGCAGACCGCCCAAAATGCCCTGCGCGACAGCGTGGACTACTTCATCTACTTCCCCCTCGACCTGCCGTTCGCCGTGCGTCGCACGCTCAGGCGTGTGCAACCGCGTCTCCTTATCCTGTTTGAGACCGAGCTGTGGCTGAATGTGCTTGCCGAACAGCAGCGCAGGGGCGGGCGTGTGCTGGTGTTGAACGGACGCATTAGCGACCGCACGGCACGCCGTGCGCTGCGCCTGCGCGCCTTCTACCGCGCGATGCTCCGCTGCGTGGACTTCATCGGCGCCCAGTCGCCCACCGACGCCGCACGCTTCATCGAGCTGGGCGCATCCCCCTCGCGCATCGAGGTGTGCGGCAACACCAAGTTCGACCAAGCGCTTCACGCCGCCGACAAGGACGCCGACGCGTGGCGAGCCGCCCTCTCGCTGCCCGACCACGCGCCTGTAATCGTGGTGGGCAGCACGCGCACGCCCGACGAAGAGCAGCTCATCGCCGACGCCTATCAGCAAGTGCTGCACGCGCTGCCAGAGGCTTGCCTCGTCCTCGCGCCGCGCCACTTGGAGCGCGTGGACGAGGTGGAACGGCTTTTGCGGGCGCGCGGGTGGCAACCCCATCGGCGCAGTCAACTCCCCACACCCGACGGACAACACGCACAGGTGGTAATCCTGGACACTTTCGGCGAGCTCGCGAGCCTCTACAGCGTCGCCGATGTGGCGATTGTCGGCGGGGCGTTCGCACCGCTGGGCGGGCAGAACCTGTTCCAGCCACTCGCGCACGGCAAGCCCGTCTTCTTCGGACCGCATACCCACAACTTCCGCGACATTGCGCACCTCGCACAGGCGGCAGGCGTTGGCTTCGAGGTACAGACCGCCGAGCAACTCGCTGAGGGCATCCTGCGTCTGCTGAGCGACCCCAAGCGGCGCGAGCAAATTGCCCAACACGCCGCCGCGCTCATCCAGAACCACCAAGGCGCTGCCCAGCGATGCGTGGAGCAAGTCAAACGATGGCTGCAACACCACTGAAAGCCGTTCCCGATAAGCAATCGCAAGCATCGGATAGATGAAACATACGGCTTGCAGGGACACTGCTTGGGGTATACTACGGGCTGAGGGAGTGTGAACGATGAACTTCTTAGACAATCCGTTTTCGACAACAGGCATCGCGGTTATACTGTTCGTGATTGTGGTGCTGCGGGCGTCGCTGCGGGTGCTGCCAGAATGGGAGCGCGCGGTGGTGTTGCGCTTGGGACGGTTTCAGGCGGTGAAGGGACCGGGCATTATCTTTCTGATACCGATTATCGACACGGCGCGGATTGTGGACACGCGCATCGTGACGATGAATGTGCCGCGCCAAGAGGCTATCACCAGCGATAATGTGTCGGTGAGTGTGGACGCAGTAGTGCTGTTCAAGGTGATGGACCCGCGCGACGCCGTCGTGCAGATTACCGATTATATTCAAACGGCGAGTTTGATTGCGCAGACCACCCTGCGCAGCGTGATAGGGCAAGTCGAGCTGGACGACCTGCTGGCGCGACGCGACAAGATCAATCAGCAGCTCCAGTCGATCATCGACGAGCAAACCGAGGCGTTCGGGGTGAAGGTGACCAGCGTGGAGGTGCGCGATGTGATTTTGCCTGAAGAGATGAAGCGTGCGCTGGCGCGTCAGGCGGAGAGCGAGCGCGAGCGCCGCGCGAAAATTATCGCCGCCGAGGGCGAGTATCAGGCGGCGGAGAAGTTGGTGCAAGCCGCGCAGATGATTGCGCAACAGCCATCGGCGCTGCAGCTGCGCTACCTGCAGACGCTGGCGGAAATCACCGGCGAGCGCAACACGACTGTGGTGTTCCCGATCCCGATGGACTTGATCCGCCCGCTGATGGATGGCGCACTGCAGTACAACGCGCCCCAAACGCCGTCTAAAAGCTAAGTGAAATGCTTAATCGCGTGGGAACCTTCGATGTGCTATAATTTGCCATATAGCATGGGCTATCGTTCACACTCTTAGCGAGGAGCGAAACTATGAACTGGGAGCAAGCCTATCGTGAGCTGCTGAAGCAGTATAACCAGGTAAAAACGGAGTACGAACGCGCGGTGCAGCGGATTCATGAGCTGGAGAGCCAACCGCGCAACGGGGCAGCCGCCGCGACGAAAGCGCCTGATGTGGTCGCCGCCGATGTCGCCAGCCCTGCCAACTACGAGGCGACGCTCAAACGCCTCGTGCGGCAGATTGGCGCAATCCTGCAGGCGGAGAAGGTCGTGTTCATGCTCCACGACCCTGAAGAGGGCGAACTGCGCGCCTACCCACCTGCCTACGGCATGACCGACGACGAAATCCGCTTGCTGCGCCTGCGCGCGACGCAGGGCGTCTCAGGCGAGGTGTTCCGCGAGGGTAAACCGATTATCGTCCATGACGCGCTTACCGACCCACGCACCACCAAAGAGCATGTCGCCATGCTCCACATCCGCAACCTCGTGTGCGTGCCCCTCATCTTAGAGAAGCGCGACGAGGAGAACCGTGTTGTCGATCGGCAGACGATAGGCGTGCTACATGCCTTCAACAAGCAACGCGGCGGACACTTCATCGACGAGGATGTGCGCCTCTTGGAACGCATGTCGCGCAACGCCGCCGCCGTCATCGCAGGCATGCGCCTCTACCAAGCCATCCTCGAAGAGAAAGAGGAACTCGTCCACACCATCGAAAGCCTGCGCGCCGGGCTAATCTTAGTGCATCATAACGGGCGCATCAACCAGATGAACGCCGCCGCACGCCGCGTGTTCGGACTGGGACCCGATGTGCTGGGCAAAAACTACGCCGACATCATCAATAACGAAGTGATCCGCAATATGATCCGCTCGGCACTGGAGGAAGAGAAAGAGGGCGAACTCGTCGAGATTACCGTGCAAATCGACAACAAGGAGCATATCTACCAAGTGCAAAACGCCATCGTGCGCGGTGAAGACCAGAAGCCGATGGGCACTGTGATGATTTTCAACGACATCACCGACATTCGCAACCTGGAGCGCATGAAATCGGCGTTCGTGGCGACCGTCTCGCACGAGCTGCGCACACCGCTCACCGCAATCAAGGGCTTCGTCTCCACTCTGCTGATGGACTCCGACGACGCCTTCCCCCCAGAAGAGCGACGCGAGTTCTACTCCATCATCGACCAAGAGACCGATCGCCTCACCCGCCTCATCACCGACCTGCTCTACAGCGCGCGCTTCGAGGCAGGCGAGTCGCTCAAGCCAGTCTATAAGGAAGTTGACTTCTACCGCCTGTCGCAAAAAGTGGTGATGATCCAGAGGCAAGCGACCAATCGCCATACCATCATCCACGAAGTGCCAGAAGAGATGCCCAAAATCATCGCCGATGAGGACAAGGTGGACCAAATCCTCACGAACCTGCTCAGCAACGCGATTAAGTACTCGCCCAACGGCGGCGAAATCCGCGTCAAAGGCTGGGAAGAGGACGCCGACCACATCATCTTTTATGTCTCCGACCAAGGCATGGGCATTCCGAAGGAGCACCTGACGAAGGTGTTCGAAAAGTTCCATCGCGTGGACAACACCGACACGCGCAAGCAGTACGGTACAGGGTTGGGACTGTACCTCGTGAAGCACTTGGTGGAGGCAATACACGGCGGACAGATATGGGTTGAAAGCGAGGTGGGGGTCGGCTCCACTTTCTATGTGCGCTTGCCCAAGATCCCGCCTGCCGTCAAAGAGGGTAAAGAGCAGGTCGAAAAATGACCCTGCGCGTGCGCATCACGCAGGAACCTAACGCAACGGACCTGCCCCTGCCGAGTTATCAGACGGATGGCTCGGCAGGGGTCGACCTTTACGCGGCTGTGGAGGAACCCATCACCTTGCAGCCCGGCGAACGTGCCCTCGTGCCGACAGGGATTCGTATCGCCCTGCCTCAAGGCTACGAGGCGCAGGTGCGCCCCCGCAGCGGTCTGGCAATTCGGCACGGAATCAGTCTGGTAAACGCCCCAGGCACCATCGACAGCGACTATCGCGGCGAGATTCAGGTAATCCTCATCAACTTGGGGCAACAGCCGTTCACAATCCAGCGCGGCGAGCGCATCGCGCAGATGGTGATTGCCCCCGTAACGCGCGTAGAGTGGGAACAGGTCGGCGAACTGCCCCCTACGACACGGGGCGACGGCGGCTTCGGACACACCGGACGATAACCCACCCTGAGGGTGTGGAGGGCGGATATCGAAAAATGTCTGGGCGACCTTTAGTGTATACTATCGCGTGTCGCCAAGATTGGTAAAGGCAGGGCTGTGGGCAGGCGCATTAGCGATTGTTGTCGTGGTTGGCGCGCTATATGCCCAGACGGTGCGCTTCGGCTTCGTGTGGGACGACGATCAAGTGATTTATGGGCGCGTAGATTACCAGTCGCCTGCGCGCTGGCTGGAGGCGGTGCGCCAACCGCTGGACTTCTCGCCGAACTACTTCCGCCCGCTCGCGCTCAGCAGCCTCCTGCTGCAGATTTGGATTTGGAAAGATACCCCTGCGCCCTTCCACGCCGCGAATGTGCTAATCCACTTGCTGAACACGGCGTTAGTGGCAGCGTTGGGGCTGCGGCTCATGCGCGGGCGTTGGGAGGGTTTGCTCGCAGGCGCGCTGTACGGGGTGCATCCTGCGCTGATTGAGAGCGTGGCGTTTGTGTCCTCGCGCTACGACCTGACGGCGACGCTGTTTCTGCTGACAGCGCTGTGGCTGGAAGTTCAGCTCAAGGGCATCGCACGGCTGCTGGGCGTGGGCGCGGTGTTCCTGCTTGCGCTGTTGTGCAAGGAGATGGCGCTCACCTTGCCGCTGGTGATGCTGGCTTGGCAAGCGGGTCGGCTGCCCGACGGCTCGTGGCTCGAACGACTGCGCACGCTGTGGCACACCGAGCGTGCGCTCTACACGACGCTGGCGGTTTCGGTTGCCCTCTATCTTGGCGTCCGCTACGCTGCGCTGGGCTACCTGTTCACGCAACCGATTGGCGACTCGCAGATCGATGCAGGCACGCCCCTTCAACATCTGTTGCTGGTCGCGCGCACGCTGACCACGCTGGCGGGGTTAGCCATCTTTCCGTTTTTTAGCATCACTCCAGCGCACCATTCTGAGTTGCCCATTCCCCTCAGCGATGGCTGGGCGTGGGCGCAATTGGCGCTTGCAGGTTTGATGATTGCAGGGACGGTGTGGCTGGCGCGACGACATCCGCTATCGGGTGGATTGGTGCTTGGGGCGTGGATGAGCCTGCTGCCCGTGTTGAATCTGCGTCCGCTGGAGTTTGCGTATGGGCTGTTCACAGCGGAGCGGTTCCTCACTTTTCCGTTAGCGTTGGCAGTGTTGGGGCTGTGTGGTTGGCTTGCGTCGTTGGCGCGGACGCGCACGCCTACACTCGCGCTTGCGGGGGCGTGGGGCGTCGGGCTGATGATAACCACCGCCTACAACCTGCCCAACTGGCGCGACGCGGAGACCTTCTGGAAGTGGATAACCGTCGCATCGCCGCGCTCGCCGATAGGGTTCAGTAATCTGTCGGATTTGTACCATCGGGCAGGGCGGTATACCGAGTCGCTGGAGTATGCAGAAAAGGCCATTCAGGTCGCCCCTCGTAGCGGGATGGGCTATGTCAACAAGGGCGTCGCGCTGCTGCGGCTCGGCGACACCGACAGTGCGATTGAACTCTTTCGCCAAGGCGTGGCGATAGAACCCGACAATACGACGGGCTGGAATAACCTCGCCGTGATGCTTAGCGAGCGCGGCGAACACGAGGAGGCGGAGCGGATAATTAAGCAGCATGTGTTGGGGCGCACGCCGAAGCACATGGGGCATCAGGCGTTGGGTCTCATCTACTCGCGCCGCGCACGGTTAGACCTTGCGGAAGCCGAGTTTCGCAAGGCATATGCGCTGTTGCCCAATCCGGCGGGTTCTGTCGCCGAGCAGGGGCTACAGCAGCTGCAAAGCGCAAGCAAGTGGATTGCCGCCGCGCACCACTGGATGAATGAGGGCAACTTGGAGCTTGCGGAGACGCACCTGCAAGCCGCCGCGAGGCGCGACCCCGATAAAATCGCCTACGGCGTCGCGCTCAGTCGGCTGCGCATCTTACAGCAACGCCCTGCGGAGGCGATTCAGACCCTCGACGAGCTGCGAGCGCGCGGCTACAACGCGCCAATCATCGAGCAGTTGCTTGTTGAGGCGCGCGGGATGCAGTCGGGTCGCTCTCAATAGCCTTTCATACCTTGATTGGCTCGCCCTCGGCGCGGCTGACATGGTTCCAGATAATCTCCAGCAACTGGTCGGGGGAGACGCCGTCGGCTTCTGCTTCGTAGTTCAGCAGCAGGCGGTGGCGCAGGGCAGGCTTGAGCGCGCGTTGCACATCCTCGCGCGCCACATTATAACGCCCATCCAACAGCCCGAACACCTTGCTGCCTAAAATCAGCGTCTGTGCCCCGCGCGGACTGGAGCCGTAGCGCACGTACTTGTTCACCTCAGGCGGCGCGTAGTCAGAGCCAGGATGCGTCGCCACGATGAGTTTGAGCGCGAACTCTTGCACAGGGCGCGCAATCGGCACTTCGCGCACGAGGCGTTGCATGCGCAGCAGGGTCTCACGATCCGCCACGATTTCGGGCTGCGGCGTCTCCACACCCGTCGTGCGATCGACAATCTCGCGCAGCTCCTCCAGCGTGGGGTAGCCCACCAGAATCTTGAAGAAGAAGCGGTCTAACTGCGCTTCGGGCAGGGGGTAAGTGCCTTCCTGTTCCAGCGGGTTCTGCGTCGCCAGCACCCAGAAGGGTGGCTCGATGGGGTAGCGTTTGCCTGCGACGGTCACTGCCTGCTCTTGCATCGCTTCCAGCAGGGCAGATTGGGTTTTGGGCGTAGCGCGGTTGATCTCGTCCGCCAGCAAGATATTGGTGAACACAGGTCCGGGGCGGAACGCGAAGGCGCGTCCGCCTGTCTCGCTCTCCACCAAGATATTCGTGCCTGTGATGTCGGCGGGCATCAGGTCGGGCGTGAACTGGATGCGGGCGAACTCCAAGTGGAGCGCCTGCGCGAGCGTGCGCACCAGCAGCGTTTTGCCCAGTCCAGGCACGCCTTCAAGCAGCGCATGCCCACCGGCACACACCGCGACCAGCACATGCTCCACCACCGTCTCTTGCCCCACCACAACGCGCCCGATTTGCGCTCTCAACGCGCCGTAGGTCTCGCGAAACCACTCCGCCGCCTGCTTGCCGTTCTCCATCGTGTGTGCCCCTGAGATAATTTTCGCGCTCCGCGTCGGTTACCCTACCTATAGAACTGCCAACGCCCCCTCCAAGTCGGCAATCAAGTCCTCAACATGCTCGATTCCGACGGAGAGGCGCACGAGGTTGTCCGCAAGTCCGCGTTCGGCGCGCTCTTGGGGCGTCAAGCCTTCGTGCGACATCGTGGCGGGATAGCCAATCAGCGATTCGACGCCGCCGAGACTGCTGGCGAGGTTGAATAGGCGCAACGATTGGCAGAACCGATCCACGCCTGCGCGGTCGGTCTTGAGGTACACAGCAATCATCCCGCCGAAGTCGCGCATTTGCTGTTTCGCCAGCGCGTGTTGCGGATGGTCGGGTAAGCCGGGATACAGCACGCGCTCCACTTTCGGGTGGTCTGCGAGGTACTGCGCAATGCGCATCGCGTTCTCGCAGTGGGCGCGCATACGCACGGCAAGCGTCTTCATCCCGCGCAGCAGCAGCCAGCTCTCAAAAGGCGACAGCACCGCGCCCCCAATCGCCTGCTGGTCCCACAACGGCTCGTGCAAATCGTCGCGATTGAACGCTAGCGCGCCGCCCAAAATGTCGCTGTGACCACCCAGATACTTCGTCACGCTATGCACCACGACATCGATGCCCATCTCCAGCGGGTTCTGCAAATACGGCGTAGCGAAGGTGTTGTCAATGACGGTCAGCAATCCGCGCCGACGCCCGACTTCGGCGAGCGCACGAATGTCCAGCACATAGGTCAGCGGGTTGGTAGGCGATTCGAGCCAGAGCAGGCGCGTGTTCGGCTGGATTGCCTCCTCCACCGCGTCCAAGCAACGCATATCGGCGTAGGAGACGCGAATCCCTCGTTGCGGCGCGAGGTGTTTCCACATCGAGATAGTGCCGCCGTACACATCGCGCGTGCAGACCACATGGTCGCCCGGTCGTAGTAGCCCCAGCAGCGCGACCTCCGCCGCCATGCCTGATGCGAACAGCAGCCCGTACTTGCCGTTCTCCAGCGAGGCGAGGCACTGCTCGGCGGCGGCGCGCGTCGGGTTCGACACGCGCGAATAGCTGAAGCCGTCCTGCTGGTCTATGGAGTTGCGCTGGAAGTTCGTGGTCGCGTAGATAGGGGTGATAATTGCCCCCGTGGCGGGGTCTGGCTCCTGACCGACTCGTATCGCTCGCGTCTCGAAATGCATCGTACCTGCTCCTGCAGAGGTAGTATACCCTCTCCTTCAGCCTCCCCCTGCTTACCGAGGGAACCTAAAGGGCACACTCTGGGTG
>JARJMV020000205.1 GCA_029335935.2 bacterium | reverse complement strand
CCCTCTCCCGCCCTCGCGGGAGAGGGGAGCGCCGCGTACCGTCGGCGTCCCCGCCGACAATTGGCGCAATCTAAAGTTCGTGTGAGGCTGTTCGAAAATTCGCTTGTTGTATGGGGAACCCCCTCCTGCAGGTTCCCCCTTTTCAAGGGGGAACCGATTTTTCTCAGTTGGTTCCCCCTGCGAGCAGGGGGAACCTAAAGGAGGGGGTACCTGCACCTACTTGGCTATTGCCGTAGGGGCGCACCTGCGTGGGCGCCCTGCGTTCCATGGATGGGCATTCTGCCAAAACGATTTTTCGAACACCCTCGTCGCCCCTTGACTTTTTTTACAGGCATAGGGTAATATATGGGGCGAAGGAGTTCGGAGTGCGCAAGGGAATGCGCATCAGGAAACCTCGGAATGGCTGTTGCGCTTCCCCAAAGCCTCAGGACATCCTTCCAATCTAACTCATGGAGGAGGATGCTTCTATGAAGCGTTTACTCGTTGCTGTAACGGGGTTGAGCCTCACTGTGGGCTTGACATTCGCCCAAATGCGGGATGTCCCGCCTGGGCACTGGGCGTATCAGTCGATTGAGCAGTTGGTGCAGCTGGGCATCATCGAGGGCTATCCCGATGGCACTTTCCGCCCGAATCGCACCATGACCCGTGCAGAGTTCGCGCAGGCCATTGCGCGCGCCTATCGCAACATCGATGAGCGACTGCGTGCGCTGGATCGACGCCTGCAATCGGTGGAAGGTCAGCGACCGCAGCAAGGCGGTCAGCAAACCGACACCACAGGCATGCAGCAGCAGATTGACCAGCTCAAGCGCGACATCGAGGAGCTGAAGCGCCTGAACGAGGCGATGCAGACCCTGCAACGCTTAGCGCAAACCTTCCAGCAAGAGTTGGCAGGGCTGGGGGTGGATGTCGACACACTCAAGCGCGACATGGCGTCGCTGCGCGCCCGCGTGGAAGCGCTCGAAGGCAAGGAAGAGAAGTTCAAAATGAGCGGCGACCTCACCTTCGGCGTCTACGGCGCGCACAGCATCGACGGCAAGGATGTCTACACGCTCGATGGACGCCAGCTGGGACCTGGTAAGCTGCTGGAGAAGATCGATGTCGTGCACGAGCTGGGGCTGACCTTCAGCGGTCAAATTAACGACGAAGTCTCTGGCTCGGCGACCTTCATTGTGGGTAACTATCTCCCCTATGCGGGTGGCGCCGGCAGAAATCCGGTCTCGGTTACCCCAGGTGGCGTGCCTGCCGTAGGCAACACTGACATCGTCATCTGGGAAGCCTATGTGAAGGCGCCCATCGATGTCTTTGGCGCGAAGGTCGATGTGACCGTCGGTCGCTACCCTGCGAAGCTGACGCCGTTCACCCTGCAGCGCATCAAGCCCAACTACTACCTGAACTTCCCGCGCTATGACGACGGCGCGTTCCGCGTCGACGGCGGCGCACTTGCCTTCAACTTCGACACCTTCCGCCTCAACCTCTGGGCGGCGCAGGTGAACCAGCAATCGAACAACGGTGTGTTCAATGTGGTCAACTTCGCGAACCACAACTCAACTACCAGCGCACCGATGGAGCAGATGGCGGGCGCACGCTTGGAGTTCGATGCCATTCGCGGCGAAGACACGAACCTCACCATTGGGGCGACCTACTTCGCGTCGGGTATCGGTACCGGTCAGAACTTCAACTTTGCTGGCGGCGCCCCTGAAGCCCGGAACATCGACCGCGTGGATGTGTTCGGCGCGGATGTGAAGGCGAAGTTCGCGGGCTTCACCATCGGCGTAGAGTACGCCCAGAGCGACTTCCTGCGCGACACGAACCGCGTGCTGAGCAAAGATAACTGGGCGCTGAACGCCAGCCTCGGCTACAACTTCGGTCCGAATATCGGCGTGACCGCAGGCTATACGGAGGTGCGTCCGTACTTCGCTGCGCCTGGCGCGTGGGGTCGCGTGGGCTACCTGTATAACCCGTCCGACCTGCGTGGGTTCTACGCAGGCGTGAACTACAACGCCTCGCAAGACCTGAAGATCAACCTGCAGGGCATGTTCATGGAGGGTACAGGGCGCGTGTCAGGCGGCTACACCAAGAACGACGAACTGATCCAACTGCTTGCCGGTGTGGATTACCGTCTGTCCGACCGCTGGAATGTCTCGCTCAACTACGAGGGCGTCTACTGGAAGCTTGGCGTCCTCGGTGGTGCGAAGCCCGTGTGGAACTACTTCACGCTGGGCGTCGGCTACAACCTCGGCGAGAACACGGCGCTGAATGTGCTGTATCAGATTATCGATACAGACGGTAAGCGTGCAGGGGTTCCTGCGCTCTTCAGTGGTGGTCCCGCTGCAGGCAGGAAGAACAGCGGCGCGGTGGCTGCCACCACGCTCAGCGTCAAGTTCTAACACGCGACACGCTTAGGAGGCGGGCAGACGCCTGCCTCAAACACTTCGCCCCCTGTAATCAGGGGGCGTTTGCTTTTTAGGTACAATCTCCTTGCTATGAAAACCAGCGTTGTGTTAGTGGCGTTGTTGAGCCTCGGGTTGCTGGCAATCTGGCAGATTTTCTGGCGCAACAACCCACACATCCCACAGGAGGGTCAAACGATGGAAGGCACGCTCAACGCCCCCGATTTCCCCGACGGTCTACAGTGGCTCAATACTGAACGCCCCCTCAGCCTGCGCGAGCTGCGCGGCAAAGTGGTGCTGCTGGACTTCTGGACCTATTGCTGCATTAACTGTATGCATATCCTGCCCGACCTGAAACGGCTGGAGCGCAAATACGCTGACGCGCTCGTCGTCATCGGCGTCCACTCCGCCAAATTCTTCACCGAGCAGGAGACCGAGAACATTCGGCAAGCCATCTTACGCTATGAGATCGAGCATCCTGTGGTGAACGACCATCAGATGGCCGTGTGGCAACAATACGCGGTTCGTGCGTGGCCCACACTGGTCTTGATAGACCCCAACGCCAAGATAGTGGGCTACCATTCAGGCGAAGGTATCTACGAGATTTTCGACCGCGCGATTGCACAGACCATTCAGACGGCGGAGGCGAAGGGCGTGTTGAAGCGCGGCGCGCTCAACTTCAAACTGGAGCGCGAGCGAGAGGCGCGCACGGTGCTGCGCTTTCCAGGCAAGGTGTTGGCGGATGAGCGCACGCAACGGCTCTTTATCGCCGACTCGAACCACCATCGAGTGCTGGTCGCCTCGCTCAGAGACGGCACGATAGAGATGGTGATTGGCTCGGGCGCTGTGGGGCTGGAAGACGGCGCGTTCGAGCAGGCGCGTTTCAATAACCCGCAAGGCATGGCATATGACCCCGACGCCGACGCGCTCTACATCGCCGACACCGACAATCATGCCATCCGCAAGGCGGACCTGCGCAAGCGTGTGGTGGAGACGCTGGCAGGTACAGGTGAGCAAAGTACCCTCTACCCGCCCCGCGCAGGCAAGGGACGCGAGACCGCGCTCAACTCGCCCTGGGATGTCGTGCTAATCGGCGACACCCTATACATCGCGATGGCTGGCTCGCATCAGCTGTGGCGTCTTAACCTCAAGACACTGCAAGCCGAGCCGCACGCGGGCACAGGGCGTGAAGCGTGCATCGACGGCGCCCTCGAACGCTGCGCGCTCGCACAGCCTTCGGGCATCACTACCGACGGTAAGAAGCTCTACTTCGCCGACAGCGAGGTGAGCTGCATCCGCGCCGCCGCCATCGATCCGAACGGCGCACTGGAGACCTTAGTCGGGGGCGACCTGTTCGATTTCGGCGACCGCGACGGGTTCGGACGCGAAGCACGCCTGCAGCATCCGCTCGGCGTGGTCTATGTGGACGGCGTTCTCTATGTTGCCGATACCTATAACAACAAAATCAAACGCCTCGACCCACGCACGCGCAAAATCGAGACCTTCTTGGGCACAGGCGCGGCAGGCGCACGCGACGGCGAGAACCCCACCCTCGACGAGCCAGGCGGCATTAGCTACGCCAACGGCAAACTCTACATCGCCGACACCAATAACCATCTCATCCGAGTCGCCGACCTGAAAACTAAGCGCGTGGAGACGCTGCAACTGCGCGGCTTGGACGCAGCGCGACCGCCTGCCCTCTATCGCCCTATCGATAGCCAGACGCTCGATACTGCTGCTGTGAACACTCCTACGCCCACCCTCACCCTGCGCATCGCCCTGCCGCAAGGACACAAACTGAACTCGAACGCGCAATCCCAACTACGCATCGAGGCGCAAGGCGCAACAATTCAAGGCAAGGCGGAACTCGTCGCGCCCCTGCAGTCGCTACAAGCGAGCCTGCCCATCCAACTCAACGCCGAACGCGCGACGCTGAACCTCCACCTACTCGTCTACCACTGCCGCGAGGGTCAAGAAGGGCTGTGCTACCTGTATGAGAAGCGGTTGACGCTACCCGTGCAGCAGGGCGGCGCACAACCAGAGATCCAGATAAGCTTGTCGGTGAACCAGTAGCGCGTGCGCTCCCCACAGGGTACGGATGTTGGTGACTCCACTGAGATTCCTCGCTTGCGGCTCGACGCGACAGGCTGCGTTCAACTGCTCTCATGCCGAGCAAGGCGAGACATCTCAAATGGACGCGCCCGCTACTTGCCTGTCTCAGCAGGAATATCAGCGCCCCACGCGAAATAGGAGATGGGAGGAATCGGCATGCTCATCACAACGCTCGCCGAAGTGCCGGGCTATCGTATCGTAAAGGTGTTAGGGTTGGTCAAAGGCAACACGGTTCGGGCGACACACTTCGGCAAAGACTTCCTAGCGGGATTGCGACAGATTGTGGGCGGCGAGCTGAGAGAGTATACGGAGATGCTCTCCAACGCGCGGGCGGAATCGGAGCGGCGAATGCTGGAAGAGGCTGTTCGGCTCGGCGCGAACGCCATCGTGAATGTGCGCTTCGTGTCGGGCAATATCACCGCCAACGCCGCCGAAATCCTGGTCTACGGTACTGCCGTGTTGGTGGAGCCAATCGAGGGAGAGGGTTGAAATGCGTTTGCAAGGGCGAGCCGCGTGGATTACGGGCGCAGCGCAGGGACTGGGCGAAGCGTTAGCCTATCGCCTCGCCCAAGAAGGGTGTCGGGGGCTCGCGCTCAGCGATGTGCAAGCCGAGCGGCTCCAAGCTGTCGCCGACGCTGTCCACGCGCAACATCCCCACTGCCACACGCTCGCGCTCCCCTGCGATGTGCGCCTCGAAGCGGAGGTGCAGCACGCCGCACGCCAGATCGATCAACAGTTTGGACGACTGGACATCCTCATCGCGAACGCGGGCGTCATTCACTCCGCCGAAATCACCGAGATGAGCCTGGAGCAGTGGCAGTGGCAACTCGATGTGAACCTGACAGGCTATTTCCTGTGCGCCCGCGAAGCCGCCAAACTGATGCGTAGGCAGGGCAAAGGGGTAATCCTGCAGATTAACTCCAAGTCGGGGCTGAAGGGCAGCTACAAAAACTGCGCCTACGCCGCCAGCAAGTTCGGGGGCGTCGGGCTGACCCAAAGCATTGCGATGGACTTAGCCCCCTACGGCATCCGCGTGAACGCCGTCTGTCCCGGCAACCTGCTCGACTCGCCCATGTGGCAGGAGACGCTTTTCGAGCAATACGCCCGCAAATGGGGCTTGCCTGAAGAGGCTGTTCGTCGCTACTATGAAGCCCAAACGCCGCTCGGACGCGGCTGCGCCTACGACGATGTCGCGAACCTCGTCGTGTTTCTGGCGTCGGACGAGGCGAGCTACATCACGGGCGAGGCGTATCGCGTGGCGGGCGGACAACTCTAAACGACTGCCGACCCTCGCAAGCTATCGGGTACAATTATAGCGTCAACTATGCTGTTGAGCGTGGTCGAAACGCCGCAAGGGACACGCTCAACATAGTTCCTGCAGTCTTTGTGAAGTCTACCTGTGAGGGAGCCAAGAGAGATGGCAACGATTCGGGCGTTTCGGGCGACGCGGTTCGCGCGACTCATTCCTGAAGTGGTCGCGCCCCCCTATGATGTTATCGATGAGCCGCTGCGTGCGGAGTTATCGGTGCGCAACGCTTATAATATCGTGCATCTGACCCTGCCTGCAGGCGAGGAGGAGCGCTACACCCGCGCGGCGCAGATGTTTCAACACTGGCTTGCCGACGGCGTGCTGCGTGAAGACCCCACGCCCGCCATCTATCGCTATACCCAGCGTTTTCACGACCCCTTGACGAACACACAGCGCACGCGCACAGGCTACTTCGTGCTGCTGCACACCGAACCCTACGAGAAAGGCGTTGTGTTGCCCCACGAACACACTTTTCCAGGCGTGAAAGAGGATCGGTTCCGCCTCTTACAAGCCACCCGCGCCCACTTGGAGACCATCTTCGGGCTGTTCGAGGACACGCCTGCGTTCCACGAGGCTATCGCCGATTGCCTGTGGGAGCCAATCGCGCAGGTGGAAGGCGACGGCCTGCCCGAAGGCAACCTCCACAAGCTGGAGCGCATCACGAACCCTGTGGAGGTGGCTCGTTTCGAGCGCGCGTTCGAGGGCGCGCGCGTGTGGATTGCGGACGGACACCACCGCTACGAGACCGCGCTCCGCTTCGGGCAGACCTACGGCGCGGAAGGCTCCCCCGAACGGTTCCTGCCCATCCTGCTCGTGCCGATGAACGATCCGGGCTTGGTCATCCTGCCCACGCATCGGATACTCGGCGAGGCGCCGCCAGGCGCGCCCAGCGAGTGGCAGGCACGGCTCCAAGAGGCATTTGAACTGACGCCCGTCGCCCACGAAACGATTGTCGAGCAGATGGCGCGCTCGGGCGGCGAGGCGATCGGCTTTGTGTGGTCGGGCGGCGCGTGGCTGATACGCCCCAAAGCCTACCCCCCTGTAGAAGGGTTGCCCGACGCGCTGACCCGCCTCGACGCATGGGTGCTGCACGAGCGCGTGATGCCTGCGCTCGGTTACTCGGATATGTCGAAGACCTACACGCGCTCCGCGCAGGACACCATCGAATCAGTGCGTTCAGGCGCGGCGCAGGCGGCGTTCCTGTTGAACCCGCCGCCACTGCGCGCCCTGCAACAAATCGCCAGCACAGGCGGTAAAATGCCCCACAAATCCACCTACTTCCACCCCAAAGTGCTGTCGGGGCTAATACTCTGGCAGGTGAAACCATGAAAGTCATAGGCGTTATTCCCGCACGCTTGGCGGCGACGCGCCTGCCCAACAAGCCGCTGCTCGATATCGCAGGCAAGCCGATGGTACAGCATGTGTGGGAGCGTGCGCGTCAAGCCAAAACGCTCCACGCACTCTACATCGCCACGCCCGACCCCGAAATCGTGGAGGCGGCGCACGCCTTCGGCGCGCAGGCGATGCTCACCAGCCACGCCCACCGCTCAGGCACAGACCGCATGGCGGAAGTCGCCCGCAACACCGACGGCGACATCTATGTCAACATTCAGGGCGATGAGCCGCTGCTCAACCCAGACGCCATCGACCGCGCCGTGCAACCGCTGCTCAACGACGCGCAAGTGATGATGAGCAGTCTCTACAGCCACGCGCAACCCGAAGACTACGAGCTGCCCAGCGTGGTGAAGGTCGTGGTGGACTTGAACGGCGATGCGCTCTACTTCTCGCGCTCGCGTATCCCGTACTCGCGCGTGGCGACCGAGCTGCCCGTGCTGCGCCACATCGGGCTGTATGTGTTCCGCAAACCGCTCCTGCTGCAATACGCGCAGTGGGAACCCACGCCGCTGGAGACAACTGAAGGATTAGAGCAGCTGCGCGTGTTGGAACACGGCTACAAAATCCGCATGGTCTACTTCGAGCATCCCTCGATAGCGGTGGATACCGAGACCGATTTGCAGCGGGTGCGTGCGATACTGGCAAGCGACGGCTCGATGTAGAGCGCAGTGCTGAGCGCGTCGCAGAGCGTCGGGTCGTCGGCGACGACGGCGACTGGCGGGCGCGTGGGCGCAGGGTAGCCCGTGCGCGGGTCGATGATATGTCCGTAGCGCACGCCGTCCGCCTCAAAATACTGTTCGGCGTCGCCAGAGACGGCGAGCGCGGCGTTGCAAAGCCACATCTCCTCGCCGTTAGGCAGGCGCGCACGCCAGCCGTCGGCGTCGGGCGGTGCGCCCAGCGCGTACAGCGTGCTGCCACCCGCGCTTACCAACGCACTGCGCACGCCCCACTCGCGCAACACGCGCACGCACTGCGCAACCGCCCAGCCCTTACCTATCGCGCCGAGACTCAGCTCCACCCCCGACAGCGCGTAATATACCCAACGCCCCTCTGACTCCAGCAGCACCAACTCCATCCCGACACGCTCCAACGCACGCTCAATCGCATCAGGCGACGGAACCCTGAACTGCTTATCCACAAAGCCCCACAAACGCAACAGCGGCGTCGTCGTGGGGTCAAAAACGCCCTGCGTCAGCTCATAAAGCGACTTGCAGGTCTGCAGCAGCTCGAACAGCTCTGGCTCCACGCGCACGGGTTGCTGATGGGCGTGCGCATTCAGATAGCACACCTCGCTGTCGGGCAGGTAGAGGCTCAGCTGCCGTTCCAAGCGCAGCGTCTCCTCGCGGAGTAGCCCTGCGAGCGACTCGGCGTCCTGCGCGTCGCCTTCGGGCAAGAGCAGTTCGTATTCCGTGCCCATTGCGCGCCAGCGCTGCGCGTGCATTACTCCTCCTGCAAGCGTAGACTCAACGGTATCGTGTAGACGCGCTCCACAGGCAAGCCGCACTCGGTTTCGGTACAGGGCTGATAGCGCACGGTGACGCGCACGAAGCCCTCGGCAGGCTCGCGGCTCTCGATGGCTTCAACGGGCAGCAACGCCGCCGCGTGTTCGTAATAGACCTGTATCGGCTCGCTGCCTGTGCGGATGGGCTGGGGCGGCATCCAGAGCGGCGCGCCGATGCGCAACGGCAAGTCCGTGCTGGTCTCTACCGCAGTGGCGACGCGCCCCGCCTGCTCGTAAGCCGCGTTGATGTGCCAGCCGTCCTCGATTTCAAATGCGACGAGCAGCCCCTCTGGCTGGGGCAAGATGCCGATGCGCACGGGTCCCTCTTGGTCGTCCACGCTGGCGAACGCGCTGTCGGGCATCTCTAGATTGGGCGGCTCCATCAGGTCGCCTTCCAGCAGGAGGTAGCCGTAGAGCAGGCTGTCGCCTGCCGCAGGCGCCCGCTGGAGGATTGCCCAGCAGCTGTTCAGCGTCTCGCCCCCCAACTGTGCGTACTGCTCGCTGCGCGTCGGCTCGTCTATCGCGAGCGCGCGGCTCAGGCTCGCCAAGAACTGCACCGCCGCGCCGT
>JARJMV020000204.1 GCA_029335935.2 bacterium | reverse complement strand
GCAGTCATCAGCATCGATTCTCGGCGCGTCGGCTCATTTTCGCAAGGGGTATGTGCTATAATACACACGATGCAACGGTTGAACTTCACGTTGGATGAGGTGTCGATTCGTTTGTTGAATCGAATCGCCGATCAATACTATCACGGCAACAAGTCGCAGGCGGTGCGCGCGGCAGTCGAGTCGCTGGCGGCGCACTTGGGTCACGAGGGTTGGATTGTGGCGGGCTTTGTGCCAGTCTCGGTGGAGAGCGATGCCGAGTGCCACACTTGCCATCGCCATTTTGGGGCAGGCGAGACGCTCTATCGTCCTGTGTTTCGCAAGGGTCGCGCCCACAACGCGATGCAGCAACTCCCCCGCGAGCAGTGGCTGGAGTGCCTCGACTGCGCCCAAGTGCTGGCGGAGCAGTAGCGCTACATCACTTCTGCCTTCTTCAGTTTGCCTTCATACACTGGCTCGGCGAAGGCGAAGGAGCGTCGCACCTCACTGATGGCGACCTTGCTAATCGCTTGCCGGGGCGGCTCGGTCTCCCAGAGGATGAGGTAACCGTCTTTAGTGAAGGCGACTTTGCTCTCCTCGTCGATGGCGGAGGGGGTCCGCTGGCACTCCACGACTTGGTGCAGTTTGTAGGGCACGTGTTGGCGTTTGAGCGTCTCCAGCGCGCCGCTGTGGATGCGGTACTCGTCGATGGGCAGTTCGGGTCGGGCGCGTGCAAACAGCCCCACTTCCAAGTTATGCTCCAGCAGGTCGATGTTCACGCCATCCTCGCCGACGAGGTGTTCGATTACACTGGGGTGTGCTTCGATGAGGTAGGCTTCCACCTGCTCTTTGCGGGCGCGCGCTTCCAAGTCGCGTTCAATCCATAGGCTCACGGTATCGGGGGCTGGGATGCGTCCGCGTCCGTGGCAGGTGGGGCAGGGGCGGGTGAGGCTCTCGGTGACCGATTCGCCCGTGCGCTTGCGCGTGAGCTCCACCAGTCCCAGCGAGCTGATGCGCCCGATCCGGAACCGCGCGCGGTCGCGCTTGAGGGT
Source organism: bacterium (assembly GCA_029335935.2). Taxonomy (GTDB): domain Bacteria; phylum Armatimonadota; class Fimbriimonadia; order Fimbriimonadales; family GBS-DC; genus GBS-DC. The sequence goes on along the minus strand of JARJMV020000204.1, from coordinate 2,457 downwards.
GCGCTGCAACGCCTGCATCACCTGACGGTGGTCGCTCTTGCGCCCCATATCGATAAAGTCCACCACGATAATCCCGCCGATGTCGCGCAGGCGTAGCTGACGACACACCTCCTCTACCGCTTCGAGGTTCGTTTTCAGAATCGTCTCCGCCAGCGAGGTCTTGCCCGTGAACTTGCCCGTGTTCACATCGATGGCGGTGAAGGCTTCGGTCTCGTCGATGGTGAGGTAGCCGCCCGACTTGAGCCACACCTTGCGCCGCATCAGCCGTTCCATCTCCTTCTCGATGTTGAAATGCTCGAACATCGGCGTGGGTTTGTCGTACAGTATCACACGGCTGCGCAGGCTCGGCGCGATGACTTTAAGCACTTCGTGGACTTTCTCGTACTCTTCGGGGTCGTCGATCCAGAGCCGGTCGACTTCGGAGGAGAACACATCGCGCAACACTCGGTAGAGCAAGGTGGCGTCGCGATGCACGAGCGCGGGCGGCTGCACGGCGTCGATGTTCTCGCGGATTTGCGCCCACAGCTGCGTGAGGTACTCGATGTCTTGCCCGATCTCCTTCTCGGTTTTGCCTTCCGATTCCGTGCGCAGGATGAGTCCGAAGCCTTGGGGGTGGAGTTTCTGTCCGATTTGGCGCAGGCGTTCGCGTTCGTTGCGGTCTTCGATTTTGCGCGAGACGCCGAGCGAGTTCCCGCCGTCGGGCATCAGCACCACATAGCGTCCGGGCAGGGTGATACGGGTGGTGACTCGCGCGCCTTTGGTACCGCGAGGGGCTTTGACCACCTGCACGAGGATCGGCTGTCCGATTTTGAGCAGTTCACCGATGTTGCGTTTGCGTAGTTCGGAGCGTTTGGGGATGGGCGTTGCCTCTTCGGCGTCGCCCCCTTCGGGCAGGATGTCGCCCACATACAGAAAGGCGTTGCGCTCCAGTCCGATGTTCACGAACGCAGCGTCCATGCCCGGCAAGACATTCTGCACCAGCCCCTTGTAGATATTCCCTACCACGCGCTCGCCACGCTCGAAGCGCAGCTCCATCAGTTGACCGTTCTCTAAAACCGCAATTCGCGTCTCGCGCGGCGAGACATTCACTAAAATTTCCCGAATAATCTTCTCGTTGGCGATAGCGCACCTCCTCGCAGGATTGCGTACTTGCGCCAATTATACTCGACCATTAGGCGTCGCTTGCCAACAAGCGACGCTCCCGTCGGCGCGCATAGGCTCAGCCATGGCTGCCCAAGCCGCTGTGGGTGTGGTGCGCTACAGCGACTGTTTGCCGAGTGTGACTGGCAGCGTGATGCGTTGTCCCTCGCGCAGTACGGTGATGGCGACACGCTGGTTGGGCATCGCGAAGTAGAGTTCGCGGGTGAGTTCGGCGACGGTGCGGATGGGCTTATCGCCGAACTGGACGATGATGTCGCCAAGGGCGAGTCCTGCCTGTTGCGCGGGGCTGTTAGGCGTGATGCGTCGCACGACGACGCCTGTTGGCAAGCCTTGATAATCGATGCCCAGCCAGGCGTGTTCGGCGCGTCCTTTCGTGCGCAGGTCGTTCACCACGCGCTGGGCGATTTCGGCGGGGATGGCGAAGCCGACCACGCTGACGGGTGCGACAGATACGCCCTCGATAGAGGCGAGTTCGCCGGCCATCACGCCAATCACGCGCCCTTGCGAGTCGAGTAGCGGTGCGCCCGGCTCGCCCGCGCCGACCGTGCCATTGAACTGCAGGAGCAGCACCACGCGCCCGTTGTCGCGGCGCACCCCGACACGCTCCTTACCGCCCAGCGTGCCGACGGTGACGCTACCCTCTAAGCCGCTGCGATTGCCAATCAGGATGGCGGTTGCACCCAGCGGCGTGCGTTCCGAGTCGCCCCACCGCAGCGTGGTCAGCCCCGACGCCCCCTCCAAGCGGAGCAGCGCGATACCAGTGATGTTGTCCGCGCCTGCCACCTGCGCTTGCAGCTGCTCGCCATCGGTGAGGTACACGACCACCTGCGACTGCGCGCGCACCCCATCCGCCGAGCAGACCACGAACCCTGCGGCGTCGATGATGAAGCCACTGCTGCGCACCGTGCGCCCTGCCATTCGCGACTCGACAGTGACCACTGCTGGTAGCGCACGCGCCACCACACGGCTCACCTCTTGCTCTGCGCGTTGCAAAATCGAGGGCTGCTGCGCCGTCGCCCAACTCGCGCCGATACACACGCTAAAAAGAGCCAACCACCGCATCTTCGTGCGCCCCCTCTGAAGTGGAATTTCCATAGTTGAACGGCAAGTAGTCTACCTCCGCGCCGTCGCCTATGCGAAACTGGCACATCGGTAGTGTAGCGACTTGATAGGAGATGCCTGAGTCGATGGTGTTGGTGGCGATGCTTTCAGGGGGCTGCTGCCTGACGCGCGCGTGTGCAGAGTCAGTCGCCTCGCCCGACGGCTGCGAAGGGGCGGTTGGGATGTCGGGGGGCG
>JARJMV020000197.1 GCA_029335935.2 bacterium | reverse complement strand
AACCCAGCGTATCCCCTCATCCTCCCCGTTCAACACCGCCCAGTCCCCTGCCCCCAAGTGCGCCAGAATCTTCGCTTTCGCCAGCGCGTAGGCTTCCCAACTGCCGTGATAGTCCAGGTGGTCGTGGCGGATGTTGGTGATTACGGCGATGCGCGGGCGGAAGGCGCGGGTGTGCAACAGCTGGAACGAGCTTACTTCTGCCACGAGCCACTCGTCGCGTGTGGCGGCGTCGGCGGCTTCGGTGAGCGTCAGGTCGCCCTCCGTGCCTGCGATATTGCCACATAGCCGCGCCTTCCGCCCCATCGTCTGCAGGATGTGGTGGCTCAGCATCGTGGTGGTGGTCTTGCCGTTCGTGCCTGTGACGGCGATAATCGGCGCAGGGCTAATCCGATAGGCGAGTTCAATCTCACTCCAAACCGGTACACTCCCCTGCTCTGCCTGCGCAAATATCGGGTGGCTCGGCGGGATGCCTGGACTCACCACCACGAGGCCATAGCCCTGCAGGGTTAGGGGGGCGTCGGTTTCGGGATGCACGGCGATGCCCTGTTTCTGGAGCAAGCGGGCGAGGGGCAGCGCGTTCAGCGACTGGCGGTCGTAAACTTCCACCTGTGCGCTGCGCCTAGCGAGCGCACACGCCGCCGCGTAGCCGCTGCGCCCTGCGCCTATCACTGCAACTCGCTTGCTCTCGAAGTGAACCATACCTCCCTCTTGTGGCTTGGACTTTGGTCCAAGTACGCCTCGTCGGCGGGACGCCGACGCTACGACGCCTTAGCCGTCGGCGGGGACGCCGACGCTACGACGCCTTAGCCGTCGGCGGGACGCCGACGCTACGACGCCTTAGCCGTCGGCGGGGACGCCGACGCTACACGCCTTAGCCGTCGGCGGGGACGCCGACGCTACGACGCCAAGAATGTCCGTGCTACGAACGGATGAATAAGCTCCCTGCCCCTGCGCAGAGTGCGCCGAGCAGCCAGAAGCGCATCACGATCGTCGGCTCTGACCAGCCGAGCAACTCAAAGTGGTGGTGGATGGGCGTCGCTTTGAAGACCCGCTTACCGCCGCGCAACTTGACCGAGCTAAGCTGCACCACCACGCTCAAAATCTCTGTCGCGAACACTCCACCGATGAGCGCAAAGCCCATCCCCTGTTCCCACGATGGCGACTCCAACAGCAAGCGCAGGGTAAGTAGCCCGAAGCTCGCGCCCAGAAACATCGAGCCAGTGTCGCCCATGAACACCTTCGCGGGATGCACATTCCACCACAGGTATCCGATGCACGCCCCCAGCAACATCGGCGCATATTCCGCCCCCGCCCCTGTGCCCGCGTAGAGCCACAGGGGCAGGAACGCAATCGCTGTCAGCCCCGCCGCCAAGCCGTCCAGTCCGTCCGTGAGGTTGAAGGCGTTCACCCAGCCGACCACCCACAGCAACGCGAGCAGAAAATAGCCCCCGCTGAACGCCTGCACGGGCGCGTCGACGCCCGCTAACGGTTCGTGCAGGGCGTGCCAGAGCATATACACGCCGATTCCCCCCGCCACAAGCTGCAACCCCAGCTTCGTCTTCCACTCCAGCCCGCGCCGACCCGTGAGCCGATACACCCAGTAATCGTCCAGCAGCCCGATGAAGGCGAACCAGAGCGCACCCGCGACGATGACGAGCGTGATGACCATCGGCGCACCGCGATTGAGGATACCCCACGCCAGCACGCCCGCCAACACGCCCAGTATGATGAGCAAGCCTCCCATCGTGGGCGTGCCCTCCTTCGGGCGATGCGTCTCAGGCGCATAGGCATAGATGGTCTGACGCGCCCGTATCCGCGCCAGCCAGCCAATCACAGGCTTGCCCAGCAGCAGCGCGGTCAGCGCGGCGAACAAAAACACACTCATCAGTGTCAACGCAGCACCACCTGCTCCAGCCCCAACGCGCGCGAGCCTTTCAGCAACACGCAGTCGCCCGCCTGCACATTGCGCAACAGCCACTCGCGCGCTTGCTGGGGCGTCTCGAAGTGCAGCAGTCGGCTTGGGGGAAATCCGCCCTCCCTGGCGGCAGCCGCCGTCCATAGCACTTCGGTTCCAACTAATACCAGATAGTCCAACGCCTGCCCCGCCAGCCAGCGTCCTAAGCTCCAGTGCAGTCGCATGCTAAACGCGCCGAGCTCTTTCATGTCGCCCAGCACCGCGATACGGCGGCGCGCGGGCACTTGGCACAGCAGTACCTGTAGCGCCGCGCGCATCGAGTCGGGGTTCGCGTTGTAGGCGTCGTTGATGAGCGTCCACCCCTCAGGCTGGCGTTGGATTGCCATGCGCATTTCAGGCATCTGCAGGTAGCGCAGCGCGCGGGCCGCGGCGTTCGGCTCCACCCCCAGCGCGACTGCCGTCAGCAACGCCGCCGTCGCGTTCATCAGCAGATGCTCGCCCAAGTAGGGCAACTCCAGCCACACTCGCGCTTGCAGGTGCGGCAGGTTCAACAGCACCTCGCCCGCCGTGAACGCCTCGCCCAACTGCACCTCCGCCAGCCGCGCGTGCGATTCAGGATGTCGCCCGAAGGTATAGATGGTCTCGCAAGCGCATCGGCTGCGCAGCAGCTCGTAGAACTTATCGTCGCGCGGCAGGAGAGCCATGCCCTCGCGCGGCAGCGACTGCACCAACTCCGACTTCGCCTCGGCAATCGCCTCGCGACTGCCCAGCTGCTCGATGTGCGACCAGCCAATCTGTGTGATGACCCCCACGCGCGGCTCGGCAATCTCCGCCAAGTAGGCTATCTGCCCGCGCCCACGCATCGCCATCTCCTGCACCAGATAGCGGTGCGACTCGTCCAGCTCGAACAGCGTCATCGGCACGCCGATTTCTGTGTTGTAGTTGCCTGCGCTCTTATGCACGGCGTTCGGATAGCCTGCCTCCAACGCGACAGCAATCATCTCCTTGGTTGTGGTCTTGCCCGTACTGCCCGTGACGCCGATGACGGTGGTATCGAACTGTCGGCGGTAGTGTCGGGCAAGGCGTCCCAGCGCCTCGAGGGTGTTCGATACGCGCAGCAGGGGCATCCCCTCCGCGCCGAGCGGTATATACTCCACCAGCGCGGCGACCGCGCCCTTGTCGAACACCTCCTGCAGGTACTGGTGTCCGTCGGTGCGGTTGCCGCGTAGCGCGACAAAGAGGTCGCCCCGCTCCACGACGCGACTGTCGGTGGCGACGGCGTTCACCCGCACCGACTCTGGCGCAACGAGGTGCAACGCCTTCGCCCCCGTTGCCTCGATGACCTCCGATAAGTGCATCGCTCGTCTCATCGCTTCGCTCCCACTGCCTCCTTCACAGCCTCGATGTCGCTGAACGGCAGTTTCTGTGTGCCGATAATCTGGTATGGCTCATGCCCTTTGCCTGCCAGCAGGAGGAGTTCACCGCGCTGGGCGGTGTGGAGGGCGTACTCGATGGCGCGTCGTCTGTCCACTTCCACCAGCGCGACTTTGTGACGCAGCGCGTCGGGCACACCTGCGAGTATCTGCTCCAGAATCGCCTGAGGGTCTTCCGTGCGCGGGTTATCGGAGGTGAGGATGACTCGGTCGGCGCGTTCGGCGGCGATTCTGCCCATCACAGGTCGCTTAGTCGCGTCGCGGTCGCCCCCACAGCCGAACAGCACGGTCAGGCGCGTGGGGTGGAGCATCCGCGCCGCATCCAGCACGCGCTGCAAGGCATCGGGCGTGTGCGCGAAATCGACAATCACCTCATACTCGGCGTCAATCGGGGCGCGCTGGAAGCGGCCAGGCACCTGCTCCAAGCGCGCCAAGCCGCGCCGAACGACTTCAAGGGGAACGCCCAACGCCAGCGCAGTCGCCACCGCGGCGAGGGCATTATTTAAATTGTAAGGTGCGATGAGTGGGAGCGCGAGTGTGCCCTCATCCCCTGCCCTGCCCTCGCTGGCGATGAGAGCGCTTCTCACAGCAAAGCGCAGCCCATCCAGCCCATACTCCACATCCACCGCCTGAACTTGGGCGGACTCGCTCTGTCCGTAGGTATACACTGGACCCTTTGCCCGCGCGGCGAACCGCCTGCCCCATTCGTCGTCGATGTTTATCACCGCTTTGAACGGCTTCGCGCTCTGCTCAGCGAGGTCGGTGAACAGGCGGAGCTTGGCGGCGGCATAGGCGTCCATCGTACCGTGATAGTCGAGGTGGTCTTGGGTGAGGTTGGTGAACACGCCTGCGTCGAAGTGGACGCCGTCGGCGCGTCGCTGATCCAGCGCGTGCGAGGAGACCTCCATCACAACGGCTTCGGCGCCGCTTTCGCGGGCAGTCGTGAGCAGCGCCTGCAGTTGGTACACTTCAGGGGTGGTGAACTCACCTTCCTGCGCGAGAGTTTGACGCGCGCCGTCGGGGTACTCAATCCACGCGCCGAGCGTGCCCACAATCAGCGTCGGCTTGCCCCACGCGACAAGAATCTTTTGGAGCAGGTGCGTGGTGGTGGTTTTGCCGTTCGTGCCCGTGACGCCGATGGTGAGCATGGGGCGTGAGGGGTCGCCATAGAAGCGTTGGGCGATTCGCCAGAGGGCGTCGCGCGTGTCGGGCACGATGTAGAGGGTGGGCGAACTGCGAGGTTCTGTGGCTTGGACATTCCTGTCCAAGCAGGAC